>NZ_JACYNS010000005.1:0-71052 GCF_014839405.1 Frigoribacterium sp. CFBP 13605
GGTCGAAGAGCTGGAAGACGCTGAGGCGCTGGCCGAGCACGTCGTACGCGAGCACGGACCAACCCGAGCCCTGCTGCTGCCCGTGTGGTGGGGCTCGCTGCGGCGCCACCACTGGGGGGTCGCGTTCATGGTGGCGGGCCTCCTGGCCGTCGCGCTCGGGCTCTGGCTGGGCGTCGCCAACTCGGGGGACCACGTCTCGTCGTCGCCCTCCACGGTGCCGATGACGGTCATCCTCCTCGGCACCCTCCTCGGCGTCGGCCTCTTCTTGTGGGGAACGGAGGTCCTGACGCCCGAGCGGGCCGTCCTGTGGTTCGGCATCGGCTTGGCGTTGGGCTTCAGCACGGGCACACCGCTCTTCGCGAGCAACCCCTGGAAGTTCGGGTTCGCCCTGCCGGTGACGGTCATCGCCCTCGCCCTCGCCGCCCGGTACGGACGCCGGTGGGAACTGGCCGTCCTGCTCGCCCTGACGATCGTCGCCGCGCTCAGCGACTTCCGCTCGGCGTTCGGCCTGTTGCTCCTCGCGGCGTTGCTGGTCTTCGCCCAGTTGGCGATCGTCCGCCCGCACCGGCGTCCGTCGGCCGCCGCCGTCCTGATCGGGCTCGGCGTCCTCGGGGTCGTCGTCTTCCAGCTGGGTCAGGCCCTCATCCTCGACGGCTACCTCGGCCTCGCGACCCAGTCGCGCAGCGTGGAGCAGCTCAGGGTCTCGGGCTCCCTCATCCTGGGCGGGCGCCCCGAGCTCGCGGCCACCGCCGCCCTGATGGAGCACCACCCCTGGGGCTTCGGGGCCGGCGTCGTCCCGACGGCGGGCGACATCCAGATCGCCAAAGAAGGCATGAGCAGCATCGGGTACCAACCCGACAACGGCTACGTCGAGCGGTTCATGTTCGGCGGGCACTTCGAGCTGCACTCGGTCGTCGGCGACCTCTGGGCGCAGTCGGGCGTGGTGGGGCTCGTGCTGTCCGCCGTCGTCCTCGGCATCCTCGGGGTCGGCGTCGTCCGTCGCATCGCCGAGGGCACCGCCAGCGGCATCTTGCTCTACACCGCGGCGCAGAGCAGCTGGAACCTCTTCTTCGCGCCGTTCTACAGCGCGTTCCCGACCCTGGTCGTCGCCTTGGCCCTGGCATTCGTGCCGGTGGCGCGCGACGGGATCGACCGGTTCAGGGTCGGCGCCACTCCTCGACTGCCGTCATCCCGCCAGCCCACCGGCTGACGACCTCGAAGCCGGCGGTCTCGAGGACGACGTCGTCGGCGCGGGCAGTGGGCTCGTCGGCGGGCTCGACGACCCAGAGGCGGTCGACCGCGTCGAGCCTCGCCTCCGGCGAGCCGAGGGGCCAGGCCGTCCCCCGCAGGCTGTCCTGGTCGACGGGCCGGCTGCGGACCGTGACGTCGACGAGACCGTCGAAGGCATCCGGGTAGACGACGGCAACGTTGGACGTCGACCGCTCGACGACCCGAGGCGGATCGGCGTCGAGAGGCGCGAAGTAGACCCCGTCGCCGGGCCGCGCACCCCGCTCGACCACCGCTGCCGCCTCGGACCAGTCGGTGCCGCTCTTCCCCGTGACCTGACGTTGCGACAGCCAGACCGGGACGCACAGGGCGACGATCACGGCGAGGGCGACCACCCGGGCGCCGCGGTGGCGGAGTGCGGTCACGCCGACTCCGACCAGCGCCGCGCACGCCGGCGCCGCGAAGGTGAAGTAGCGGGGGTTGTAGAGCGGGCTCACCAGCAGGCTGTATCCGACCACGACGGCGGTGGGCACGACGAGCACGGGGACGAGGACCCACAGCGGCCCGGCACGACGGCCGCGCACCCCGGCGACGATCGCAGCCGCCATCGCGATCCACCCCACGAGGGCCAGGGCCAGGGAGGCGAGCGCCCAGGGCTCGGTAGGCGACGCCGTCGAGTCCACGCGCGTGGGGGTCCCCCCGAGGAACCACTGGTTGACCACGATCCCCCGGGCGATCTGCACGAGACCCAGGTCGTTGTCGCCCAGTTGCCCCTGCTGACCGGCGGCCAGCAGCACCACCGGCGACGCCACGAGACCGCCCGCCGCGGCGGAGGCGAGCCAGGCCAGGCGGCGCCTCACCGGGACCCGACGCCAGGCGGCCACGGTCACGGCGTGGGCGACGGCCAACAGGGCGACGTAGATGTTGAGGGCGGTGCCCACCCCGACGAGGGCGGCGTACCCGATCCACCGCGCCGCACCTCCTCGGTTCAGCGCGACGACGAGCAGGACGGTCGCCCACACGGCCACGGCCGCGCTGGGCCCGAAGGAGCGCGCCTCGATCCCCATCCAGGTGATGCGCGGCAGCACGACGGCGACCACCGCACCCGCGATGGCGGCGTCCCGGCGTCCGAGCACGACCAGCAGCCGGTGCACGCCGACGACGGCGACTCCGGCCGCGACCGCGCTCGGGAGGCGGAGAGCCACCGGGGAGGTCCCGGCGACGGTCGTCCAGACGTGCATCAGCAGGTAGTAGGCGGCGTGCACGGCGTCGATGCGTTGGACGAGGGCCCAGAGCTCGGGGAGGCTGCGGGTGGCCGCCGAGACCGTCGCGGCCTCGTCGGTCCACAGCGACACCGTCGACGAACCGACCAGCGCCACGGCGGTGCCGGCGAGACCCAGCGCCAGCGGGACGCCGATCGAGGAGGCGCGAGGTCGTCTCGAGGACGCCGTGGACCCGGCCGGGCGGGTCGTCGTCGGGGTGGTGGTCGTCATGGCCGTCCTCGTGCGTGCCGACCGCGAGCCCCCGCCTCGTGGACGAGGGAGAGGGCGACCGGACCGACGGGTCGGGTGCGGGTGGCCCGGAGTGCTGGCATGCTAGCAGCGGCCCTGGACCCCACCGGCGTCCGGCGGGACGGGCCACCCGACCGAGGAGCCACCATGTCGTCAGACGACCAGACGCCCGACCCCACACCGACGAGGTCCCGTCGGCGCCTGGTGATCGCGCTGGCCGCCGTCGCCGTGGCGCTCGCCCTCGTCGTCGCCTTCGTGGTCGTGCCCGCCGTCTCGGGCGGCGACGCCGACGAGCCCGGCGCCGCCGGACCGGGGTCGGGCTCGAGCTCGCCGACGACCGGCGAGTCGTCGGACGACGGGACGACGGCCCCAACCGACACCGTGCCTCCCGCCGCGGGGCCGGACACACCCGAGGCACCACCCGTGGGCCTCGACGAGTCGCCCGCCGTCGTGGACGGGGTGACGGTCCGGGTGAAAAGCCTCGACGCGGTCGACGGCGAGGCCGCGCTGCCCGGTGAGGTGACCGGCCCGGCCGTCCGTGCCGAACTCGAGGTGTACAACTCGTCGGCTGCTCCCGTGGACCTCTCGACCGTCGTGGTCAACCTGGCCTACGGTGCCGACCGCACACCCGCGAACACGTTCTCGACCGGGACTTCTTCGTTCCCGGCGAGCGTGGCCGCGGGCGCCACGGCCGACGGCGTCTACGTCTTCGCCGTGCCCGTCGACGGGCATTCCGACCTCCGCCTGACCTTCGACTACGCCGTCGACGTGCCGGTCGTCGTCTTCGAGGGATCGACCTCGTAATACCCCTGTACCCACAACGGGGGCCATTGTCCCCCCTTGGGGGGACCTTATAGTCGTCAAGCCATCGGTACCCGAATGCCGATGACGCCTACCCGACCCGAATGAGGCTCCCCCATGGGAAGAACCGTCTCGTCGCGCCTTCGTCTCCCCGCGATCGTCGCTGCGTCCGCCGTGCTGTTGTCCGTCCTGGTCGGAGTCCAGCCCGCTGCGGCCGACTCCGCCCCCCTCGACCCGACGTCGCCGTCGACGCCGGCGACCGTCACGGCCGACGCGCTCCCCGCACCCCAGATCGACGGGTCCGTCTTCACGCAGGTGATCGTGGGCAACACCGTCTACGCCGCGGGCAAGTTCACGAAGGCCCGCCCGGCGGGCTCGGCAGCGGGCGTCGACGAGGTCCCCCGCAGCTACCTGCTGGCGTACGACATCACCACGGGAGCGCTCTCGACGACGTTCGCGCCGGTGATCGACGGGCAGGTCAAGGCCCTCGCCGCGTCCCCCGACGGCAAACGTCTCTACATCGGCGGCGCCTTCACGAAGGTCAACGGCGTCAACAAGTACCGCCTCGCGGCCCTCGACCCGACCACCGGCGCCCTCGTCACCAGCTGGAACCCCGGCACGAACGCCACGGTGAACGCGATCGCCGCCGTGGGCCCCAACGTCTACATCGCCGGCGTCTTCTCGAGCATCGGCAAGGACACGCGTGCCAAGGCGGCCGCGGTCACCGCCTCGAACGGCACGAACCTCCCGTGGGCTCCGCAGATCGCCGGCGGTGACGTGCTCGGCCTCGTCGCCAGCCCCGACGGCTCGAAGATCGTCCTCGGCGGTTCGTTCAGCTCGGTGAACGGCTCGTCGCAGCCCGGGTACGGGCTCGCCATGGTCGACGCGACCTCGGCGGCCAACCTGCCCGTCCAGGCGAACGACGTCGTCCGCAACGGTGGTGGCCAGGCGGCCATCTACAGCTTGAGCGCCACGGCCAACGGCTTCTACGGGTCGGGCTACACGTTCGGCGGCGGCGGTCGACTCGAAGGCGCCTTCAAGGCGACCTGGAACGGCGACCTCCAGTGGGTCGAGGACTGCCACGGTGACACCTACTCGGTCGCGGCCAACAGCACCGCCGTCTACGTCGCCGGCCACCCGCACTACTGCGGCAACATCGGCGGACAGCCGCAGACCAACCCCTGGACCTTCCAGCGCGCCATGGCGTTCAGCGACTCGGCCACGCAGACCATCACCAACGATCCGATGGGTTACTACAACTTCGCCGGCACTCCCGCCCCCAGCATCCTGAACTGGTTCCCCGACTTCGCCACCGGCACCTACACCGGCCTGAGCCAGGGCCCGTGGAGCGTCGCCGCCAACGACAAGTACGTGGTCTACGGCGGGGAGTTCCCGTCCGTCAACGGCAAGGCGCAGAACGGCCTCGTGCGCTTCGCGGTGTCGAGCATCGCCCCGAACAAGACGGGCCCCGAGGCCTCCGGCGCCCTCTTCACCCCGAGCCTGGTCTCGCTGTCGTCCGGCACGGTCCGGGTCAGCTGGCAGTCCAACTGGGACAAGGACAACGCGAACCTGAGCTACGCCGTCTACCGCGACGGTGACCTCACCAACCCCGTGTACACGACGACCTCGGCCTCGACCTTCTGGAAGCGTCCCGCCCTCGGCTTCGTCGACAAGGACCTCGCGCCCGGCAGCACGCACAGCTACCGCATCCGGGCCACCGACCCGCTCGGCAACACCGTGCTGGGCGACGGCGTGGACGTCACCGTGACCGCCGACAAGGCCTCGCCCTACGTCAAGCAGGTCGCCGCCGACGGAGCCACCTCGCTCTGGCGCCTCGGCGAGAAGAGCGGCTCGACCGTCTACGACTGGGTCGGCTACGACGACCAGCAGGCCCAGGCCGGCGTGACGCGTGGCACCACCGGTCAGACCGCGTCCGACTCCGACGGCGCCAGCACCTTCTCCGGCACCGACACGGGCCTCTCGTCCACGACCTCGGCCATCGCCGGCCCGCAGACCTTCTCGGTCGAGGCCTGGTTCCGCACCACGTCGACCACCGGTGGCAAGATCGTCGGCTTCGGCAGCAACCGCACCGGCGCCTCGAACTCGTACGACCGGCACCTCTACATGGACCCCCGGGGCCGTGTGTCCTTCGGCGTCTACCCGGGTTCGTCCCGCATCATCACCAGCCCGACCGCCCTCAACGACGGTGAGTGGCACCAGGTCGTGGGCACTCTGAGCTCGGCCGGCCAGTCGTTCTTCGTGGACGGCAAGAAGGTCGCGACCGACGCCGGCACGACGGGTGGCCAGGACTACACGGGCTACTGGCGCATCGGCGGTGACAACAACTGGGACGGCGCCCCGTACTTCCAGGGCGACATCGACGACGTCTCCGTGTACCCGGCCGCCCTGAGCGCCAAGCAGGTCGACGGCCAGTGGGTCGCCTCGGGCCGCACGAGCAAGCTGCCCAAGGCCCCGGCCGACGCCTACGGCGCCCGGGTGTTCCAGGACGACCCCGAGGCGTACTTCCGCCTCGACGGGGACGCCTCCACCGTCTCGGCCGACTCGTCGCCCGTCGGCACCAACGGCGTCGTCAGCGGTGGCGTGGCCACCGGCGGCACGTCCGCCGTCGGCGGTTCCGGCCAGTCGGCGACGTTCAACGGCCAGGACGCCGGCGTCGCGACCACCACCTCGTACGACACCCCGAACAACTACACGCTCGAGACCTGGTTCAACACGACGACGACCTCGGGCGGCAAGCTGATCGGCTTCGGCAACCAGCAGACCGGCTACAGCGGCAACTACGACCGCCACGTGTACATGGAGCAGGACGGTCGCCTGCAGTTCGGCAACTGGACCGGTCGGATGAACCTCGCGAGCAGCACGGCGAGCTACAACGACGGCCGTTGGCACCACGTGGTCGCCACGCAGGGCTCGGACGGCATGAAGCTCTACGTCGACGGCGCCCAGGTCGGGTCGAACCCGACCACGGCCTCGGACGGCTACCGCGGGTTCTGGCGCCTCGGCGGCGACAGCTCGTGGAACTCGGGTTCGGGCTACTGGGCCGGGAGCCTCGACGAGGCCGCGGTCTACGCCCGACCCCTCGACGCCACCACGGTCGCGCAGCACTACGCGCTCGGTGCGAACAAGCCGAACGCCGCGCCCACGGCGGCCTTCACCTCGACGCCCACCGGTCTCGGCGTCGCCTTCGACGGCCGCACCTCGGTCGACCGCGACGGGACGATCGCCTCGTACGGCTGGGACTTCGGCGACGGGAGCGCCCCGGCCAGCGGCGCCACCCCCTCGCACACCTACGCCGCGGGGGGCACCTACACCGTCACCCTCACCGTGACGGACGACCAGGGAGCCGTCGGCACGTCGACCGCCACCGTCACCGTGACGGCGCCCCGGGTGAACGCGGCACCGACCGCCTCGTTCACCTCGGTGGTCGACCACCTTGCCGTCGCCGTGGACGCGAGCACCTCGACCGACTCCGACGGGACCGTCGCGTCGTACCGCTGGGACTTCGGTGACGGCACCGTGGCCGCGACGGGCCCGACCGCGAACCACACGTACGCCGCTGCCGGCACCTACACGGTGACGCTCGTCGTGACGGACTCCGAGGGTGCCACCGGCACCTCGACGGGGACGGTCACGGTCGCCCCGGCTCCCCCGGTGAACGTGGCCCCGACGGCCTCGTTCACGAGCGCCGCCACGGGATTGGCCGTCTCGACCGACGCCACCGCGTCGACCGACCCCGACGGCACCGTCGCGGCCTACGCCTGGACGTTCGGTGACGGAGGCACGGCCACGGGCAGGACGGCCGCGCACACCTACGCGGCGGCCGGCACCTACACGGTGACCCTCACCGTGACCGACGACAAGGGCGCCACGGGCACCTCGACCGGCAGCGTGACCGTCGCGCCGATCCCGAACGCTGCTCCGACGGCCTCGTTCACGACGTCGGCCAAGGCCCTCTCGGTCTCGACCGACGGACGCGCCTCGACCGACTCCGACGGCACCGTCACGGCGTACGCCTGGGACTTCGGCGACGGAGGCACGGCGACCGGCAGCACGGCGGCCCACGACTACGCCGTCGGCGGCACCTACACCGTGACCCTCACGGTGACCGACGACAAGGGAGCCACCGCGACCCGCACCTCCACGGTGACGGTCACCGCGCCTCCCGTGGTCACGGCCGCGGTCAAGGACGGCTTCGGACGCTCGGTGACGGGCGGCTGGGGCACGGCGGAGGTCGGCGGCACCTGGGCCCGCACCGGCAGCGCCTCGCAGTACGCGGTGACCGGTGGGGTCGGCACGCAGTTCCTCGGGGCAGCGGGCTACAACACCTCGATGGCACTCACCGGCGTCAGCACGACCGACGCCGACCTGCGCACCAGCGTGAGCCTCGACAAGGCGGCCACAGGTGGCGGCACCTTCGTCTACGTGACCGGCCGCAAGGTGGCGACGAACTCGGAGTATCGTGCGACCCTGCGCTACCGCTCCGACGGACGCGCCGTCGTCGCCCTGACCGCCTTCAAGGGATCGGCCTCCGGCGTGAACCTGGTGGGCGAGACGCTCGTGCCCGGCACGATCGTCCCCGGCGCGAAGCTCAACGTCCGACTCGAGGTGAGCGGCTCGGGCACGACGACGATCCGCGCCAAGGTCTGGGCGGACGGCACCGCGGAGCCCACGGCCTGGACGGTGTCGACCACCGACACCTTCGCCGGCCTGCAGGCACCCGGCTGGGTCGCCCTCGGCGCCTACACCTCGGGAAGCACCACCAACGCCCCCCAGACGGTCTCGTTCGACGACCTGAGCGTCTTCAAGCCGTGACCGACGCCGCCCCGGAGCACGCGAGCAGGCTCGTCGTCCAGCAGTCGTTCCCGCGACCGCGACCGACGACGAACCCCTACCTCGTGATGCTCCGGGACGCCGTCGGCGCGGTGCCCGGGGTGGAGGTGCGCACCTTCGACTGGAAGGGCGCCCTCCTGGGCCGCTACGACGTCTTCCACGTGCACTGGCCCGAGATCCTCGTCTCGGGGCAGAGCCCGCTCAAGGCGCTCGTGCGTCAGGCGTTGACCGTCGCCCTGGTGACGAAGCTGCGGCTGACGCGCACCCCGATCGTCCGCACCGAGCACAACCTCGAGCTGCCGAGCGGCATCTCCCGGCGCGAGCGCGTCCTGTTGCGCTGGATCGAGCGACGCACCGCGCTCTGGGTGCGGCTGAACGACGAGACGCCCGAGCACGCCGACGCCCTCGGCGCGCTCATCCCCCACGGCCACTACGTCGACTGGTTCGCCCGCTGGCCCTGGCCGTCGCGTGAGGCAGGCCGGGTGTCGTACTTCGGCTTCATCCGCCGCTACAAGGGGGTCGACGGACTCGTCCGGGCCTTCCGCGACGTCCGGGGCGACGACCGGAGGCTGCACGCCGCAGGCAAGCCCTCGACGCCCGAGCTCGCCCACGGGCTCGAGCAGCTCGCGGCCGACGATCCCCGGGTCAGCCTCGACCTGCGTTTCCTCGACGACGAGGACCTCATCGACGTGGTGCGCCGGGCCGAGCTGGTCGTGCTGCCCTACCGCGAGATGCACAACTCGGGCGGGGTGCTGACGGCGCTGTCGCTCGGCCGGCCCGTGCTCGTGCCCGCCAACGAGGTCAACGCCCGCCTGGCCGACGAGGTCGGAGCCGACTGGGTCCGGCAGTACGCCGACGAACTCGGTCCCGACGACGTCGAGCACGCGCTCGACGCGGCCTCGCGGCTCGACGACGACGCGCGCCCCGACCTGTCGGCCCGCGACTGGGACCGCGCCGGCGAGGCACACGTCGCGGCCTACCGTCGGGCGATCGCCGCGACCCGTGGTCGACGTGCCGTCGGCGGACGCCGGGCGCGCCCGTGAGCTCAGCCGTCGACGCGGCCGTACTCGCGGTACCCCGCGCCCCACGCGCCCGCCACCATGCCGGCGCCCCGGGCCATCGTCCGGATGCCGCGAGCGCGTTGCCCCAGCGACCGTCGACCGAGGGGGCGGGTCACCGTGCCGACCGCGTACCGGCCCAGCCCGCCGACGACGCGCACGCCGCCCTTGGCCGACAGCCGGAGGCGCGTGGACAGTCGCGAGGCCCCTCGCGCGGACAGCATCACCGAGGTGAGGCTCCAACCGTTGCCGCTGCTGTAGGCACGCTGCACGACCCATCGCCGCGTGACGCGGTGGGCGGGGACGACGTCCGTGACGACCGCCTCGGCGCACCACAGGATCGTGCCGCCACCGGCGACCAGGCTGCGGGTGAAGAGGGTGTCCTCGCCACCGAGCTGGCCGAGGGCCACGTCGAAGGCCAGGCCCTGGCGACGCACCTCGACGAGGTCGAGCAGCAGGTTGTTGGTGGCGGCGACGTCGACGGGCGTGCCGGTCGCGAGTCGGCGTCGCACGAAGAAGCGTCCCTCGACGATGAAGGGCTCGGGCTCGACCTCGTACTCGCTGCGCACGGGACCGACGACGGCCGCGGCACCCGTCTCGGCCTGCAGGGAGACCAGGGCGCCCAGCCACCCGTCGGACGGCCGCTCGTCGTCGTCGATGAAGACCAGCACGTCGCCGTCGCCGCTCTCGGCGAGCGCACGGTTGCGGGCCGAGGCGATGCCCGGCGTGGCCTCGACGACGTAGTCGACCGTCACGGGTCCGGCACCGTCGCCCGGGTCGGCCGCCGCGAGCGCCACCTCCTCGACGCGTCCACGGCCCGACCCGCTCGCGTCGTTGTCGACGACGAGCACGCGCGCCTCGACGCCGAGTCCGCGGACGCTGCGGGCCTGCTCGACGAGCAGCGGCAGCACCGCGTCGAGATCGCGCGGCCGGCGGAAGGTCAGCACGGCGATGGTCAGGAGGCGCGGCGTGGTCGGGTCGGTCGTCACGGCCCCCAGCATGTCAGGTCGGTGAGGGGCGACGGGCCCTGCACCGCGCCTCCTGCGGGTGGACGGGGGACGAACCGTGGGTGAGTCGCTCGCCGGCCTCTCGGTGGTCGTCGTCAACTACGGTTCGACCGACCTGCTGCGCCAGAACCTCGCGCCCGTCTCACGGGCGACGGAGGGCCTCGTCGTGGTCGTCGTCGACAACTGGTCGGGAGCGGCCGAGCGCGCCCGCGTGAGCGAGCTCGCCGCGGCCGAGGGCTGGCACCTCGTCGCGCCCGACGGCAACGAGGGCTTCGGCACCGGCGTCAACCTCGGCGTCGCCCGGGCCCGTGAGGCCGGGGCGCGTCACCACGTGCTGCTCAACCCGGACGCCGTCGCGGACGCGGGAGCCCTTGCCGCCCTGCACCGCGCCTCCTCGTCCGACCCGCTGACGATGAGCGCGCCGACCGTGCTGCGCCCCGACGGCAGCGTCTGGTCGGCGGGCAGCGACCTGTACCTCGACGACGGCCGCATCCGCTCGCGGCGACGACGGCTGCCCGGCGCCCGCGTCGAGGAGTGGCTGAGCGGCGCCTGCCTCGTGCTGAGCGACGACCTCTGGCAGCGCTGCGGCGGCTTCGACGACGACTACTTCCTGTACTGGGAGGACGTCGACCTGTCGCGTCGCGTCGTCGGTTCGGGAGGCGCGCTGCGGCTGCTCGACGACGTCACCGTCGTCCACGCCGAGGGCGGCACGCAGACCGACGGCGGGGCCGACCGGTCGGGGCAGGCGAAATCGGCGGGGTACTACCGGTACAACATCCGCAACCGGCTGCTGTTCGCCGCGAAGCACCTCGGCGACGACGACCTCCGCCGGTGGCGCCGACTGACCCCCCGCATCGCGTGGGAGGTGCTGCTGCAGGGCGGGGGGCGCCAGTTCGTCCGGTCACCGGGCACGCTGCTCGTCGGACTGCGGGCCGTCCTCGAGGGGCGACGGATCGTGGCGACCGAGCTGCGTCGACGACGAGCCCGAGAGAGGGTCTGATAAATTTATCAACGGTCGACCCGGGCTCTGATAAATTTATCACCGTGCGATCTCCCCTCACCAACCCGTTCCAGGCGGGCTCCGACGTCGTCCCCGACGTCTGGGCCGGCCGAACCGAGCAGCTGAGCGACTGGCACCAGGTCCTGCGACCCCGACGACGTGCGGGTCTGTACGAGACCGGACGGACGATCCTCGGCGAACCGGGCACCGGCAAGTCGAGCCTCGTCCGACGCATCGCCCGCGACGCCGCCGAGGCCGGCGACTGGGTCACGCCTCAGCTGCGCATGCCCACCGGGGCCGATCCGCTCAAGATCATCGCCTCCGCCGTCCTGCGTCTGGCCGACGGCGCCGGGCTTCGTGCCTCGACCCGTCGGGGCGTGCTCGACCTGCTCGCCAGGGTCGAGCAGGTGGCCGTGACCGGCTTCTCGGTGACGACGCGCGGCGCCGACGGCCCCGAGCCGTTCACGGCGCTCTTCGAACTCCTCGTCGAACTCGGGCAGGCGGCGATCGAGCAGGACGCCGTCGTCGTGATCCACGTCGACGAGGTGCAGAACATCGGCGACGAGGCCGCCCTCTCGCAGCTCCTCATCGCGCTCGGCGACACCCTCTCGCACGAGGTCGAGGTCGCCGTCCCCGGTGGAGGCACCGTGTCCCGGCACCTGCCCGTCGCCGTCTACCTGACGGGCCTCCCCGACTTCGAGGACATGGCGGGTGCCCGCAAGGGGGCGACCTTCGCCCGGCGGTTCCGGACCACCACGCTGGGCCCCCTCGACGAGGGCGACATCCTCGAGGCACTCCAGCCGTTCGTGATCGCCGGCTGGGAGACCCCGGGCGAACACGGCGTCGTCGAGACCGTCCGCATGGACCCCGCGGCGGCCAGGGCCATCGCGGCCCTCAGCTGCGGAGAGCCCTTCCTGTTCCAGCTCGCCGGGCAGCGGGCGTGGAACGTCGGGACGGCACCCGTCGTGTCCGAGGACGACGTCGTGGCGGGCTGGCGCGGAGCCGAGGGCGAAGCGTCGGCCCACGTCGAGCGCATCCTGAACCGCCTCCCCCCACGAGAGCACGAGTTCCTCCGGGCGATGGCGTCGCTGCCCCCGGCAGGGCGCACCCTGAACGCCATCGCCGAGGCGATGGGCCTGGCCTCGGGCGCCCAGCTCGGGCCCACCTCCCAACGGCTCGACACGGTGCGCGGGGTGGTGAGCCGGGGCAAGCCGTACGCGTTCCGCAACCGTGCCGTCGAGGCCTACCTGACGACGGACTGGCCCCGGACCGCCTGAGCCCGACCAGGAGTCGCGCCTCGGTGGGGACCGGTGCCACCACGATCTCCGACCATCGGTCGATCCCCGGTGGCTGGGCGCTTCCTAAGCTCGACCCATGAGCACAGCCACCGCACGACCCGAGACCGCGACACCGGCGAGCGCCGACGGCGAGGGGTCGGCGGGTGGTGCCGGGCCGTCGCGGGCCCGCCGGCTCTGGGCGAGCTCGTGGCGCCTCGCCGTCGCCGTCCTCGTCGGGCTGGTCTCCTTCGCCGTGGTCTGGCCGTCGACGGACGTGAGCGGCTGGAGCGACGCCCGGTTCGGGGCCTCCCTGGTCGGAGACGTGCTCGCCGGGCTGACCGCCCTCGCCCTCGTCCCCTTCCGCCACCGGGCACCGCTCGTCGTCGGCCTCGTGGTCCTCGCCCTGGGATCGTTCTCGACGCTCGCGGTCGGGGCCGCCGTCCTGGTCGTCGTGTCGCTGGCCACGCGCCGACGGCCCGGCGAGATCGTGGCCGCCGGTGTCGTGTTCGTCGCGGCCACGGTGGTCGCGGAACTCCTCGTGTTCCGCTCGTGGGAGGACGGGTGGTCCGCCGGGTGGGCGGCGGTCGCCCTGGCCGTCGTCGCCCTCGCCTACGCTCTCCTCGCTCTCGTCGGGGTGGTCGTCGGCTCCCGACGCGCCCTGATCGCCTCGCTGCGCGAACGGGCCCTCCTCGTCGAACGCGACCAGGTGCTCCGCGAGGAGCGGGCCCGCGACGGAGAGCGGGCACACCTGGCCCGCGAGATGCACGACGTCCTCGGCCACCGGCTATCCCTCGTCGCCCTCCACGCCGGGGCGCTCGAGTACCGGGGCCGCGACCTCGACCCCGACGAGACCGTCGCCGCCGCGGCCGTCGTCCGGGCCGAGGCCCACTCGGCCCTCTCCGACCTGCGGGACGTGCTGGGGGTGCTGCGCGACCCGGAGGCGGGCGGGGCCTCCGAGGTCACGGTCACCGCGCCTCCTCAACCCACGCTGCGCGAGCTCGACGCCCTGGTCGAGGAGGCGCGGGAGGCCGGTTCACCGGTCACGTCGGTGATCGACGACGCGGCCCGCTCGGCCGAGGTGCCGACCGCCGTCGGACGGCACGCCTACCGCATCGTCCAGGAAGCCCTCACGAACGCCCGACGTCACGCTCCCGGGCAGCCGGTCCGGGTGACGGTGTCGGTCGAGGCGGCTCCGACGGACGTCGTCCGCATCCGCGTGACGAACCCGGCGCCCCACGGGCCGTCCGACGCCGCGAGGGACGGCCACGGCCTCGCCGGGCTGGCCGAACGCGCCCGCCTGGTGGGCGGTCGGTTCCGGGCCGGCCCCGACGGGGACGACTTCGTCGTCGAGGCCGACCTGCCGTGGACGCGATGACCGTCGTGCGTCCGGTGCGGGTCGTCGTGGTCGACGACGACGCCCTGGTGCGGTCGGGGCTGCGCCTCATCCTGGGCGGGCACACGGACGTCGACGTCGTGGGCGAGGCCGTGGACGGGCTCGACGCCGAGGACGTCATCGACCGCACGGAACCGGACGTCGTGTTGATGGACATCCGCATGCCGCGCTGCGACGGGCTCGAGGCGACCGAGCGTGAACTGGTCCGACGGCCCGACCTGCGGGTGATCGTGCTGACGACCTTCGAGGCAGACGACCTCGTGCTGGGGGCCCTCCAGCGCGGCGCCCGCGGGTTCCTCGTGAAGGACACCCCTCCGCACGAACTCGTCGAGGCCGTCCTCGCCGTCGCGCGGGGGCGATCGATCCTCTCGCCGAGCGTGCTCGACCGCGTCATCGCCGCCGCCACCCGGACCACCGCGGCGGACGAGGCGGGCTCGGCCGCCGACGCCCGCGCCCGGCTGGCCCTGCTGACCGACCGCGAGAGGGAGGTGGCCGTCGCGGTGGCCGAGGGGGCGTCGAACGCCGAGATCGCCGCCGACCTCTTCGTCAGCGTCGCGACCGTGAAGACCCACGTCGGCCACGCGTACGACAAGCTCGACGTCGGCAACCGCGTGCAGCTGGCGCTCGTCGTCCGGGCGGCCCGACCCGACGCCACGCAGCCCGTGTCCACCACGACCGCGTGACGACGGCCGGGCCGGCCGCCCGGAGCGACGGGATCACCGTGCCGTCGGTGACTGCGCCTCGCGGGCGCGCTTCCTCGCGTTCAGGGCCCGCTCGTCGCGTCCGACGATCGCGAGCAGGACGATCGCGAGCACGACGCAGACGAGGATGAGCACGAAGGTGACGTCCCAGCCGAACGCGTGCACGGCCAGGCCGATGCCGGTGGAGGCGAGCGTGGCGCCGAGCACGTAACCGAAGAGGCCGGTGAACCCTGCCGCGGTGCCGGCGACCGATCGCGGGCTGAGGTCGAGGGCCTGCAGGCCGATCAGCATGACCGGGCCGTAGATCAGGCCACCGATGGCGACGAGCATGGCGAGCGAGATCCACAGGGGGCCCTCGACCGGCGAAAGCCAGTAGACCGCGACGGCGACTCCGACGGCGCTCATGAAGAGGATGCCCGTCGGCGACCGGCGGCCCCGGAACACCTTGTCGCTGATGTAGCCGCAGAGCAGCGTGCCGGGGATGCCCGCCAGCTCGAACAGCGAGAACCCGGCGATGCCCTCGCCGAGGCTCGCGCCGCGGACCTCGGACAGGTACACGGGCGCCCAGACGAGCACGCCGTAGCGGAGCGTGTAGACGAAGACGTTGGCCAGCGCCAGGTTCACCATGGTGCGGTTCGTCAGCACGTATCGACGGATGGTGGTCCAGGTGGAGGCACCCTCGTCCGCGGCGTCGGCCTCGACGGGGGCCGGGTCGTTCCGGTACTCCTCGATGGGCGGGAGCCCTTCGGACTCCGGGGTGTCGCGCAGGAGCACGAGCGCCACGACGGCGATCACGAGGCAGACGATCGCGGGGAACCAGAACACGCTCTGCCAGGTGCCGAACGAGGCGAGGGCGACACCCGCGAGGCCACCGGCACCCGCGCCTCCCACGTTGTGGGCGACGTTCCAGATCGCGGTCTTCCCACCACGTTCGGACGTCGAGAACCAGTGCACCAGGGTGCGGCCGCTGGGCGGCCAGCCCATGCCCTGGAAGAACCCGTTGACGATCATCACGACGGCGAAGAGGGCCACCGAGGCGCCCACCGCCGGCACGAAGGCGATGACGAGGTTGGCGAGGGCCGACAACGCCAGGCCGATGGGCAGGAAGAACCGTGCGCTGCTCCTGTCGCTCACGATGGCGCTCAGGAACTTGCTGAACCCGTACGCCAGCAGGACGCCGTTCGTGATGACGCCGAGGCCGAGCGTGCTGAAGCCGTTCTCGTCCTTGAGGATGGTCGACACCAAGGGCACGTTGTTGCGGATCAGGTAGTAGGCGGCGTACCCGATGAAGATCCCGATGAAGACCTGCAGACGGAGGCGCGGGTAGCGACGGGCGACGCTCGCGTCGTCGAGCCGGGGTGCGGGTGGTGGAGCCGCGAGGAAGGCGGTCAGCCCTCGTCGGGACGATGTCTCGGTGGGGGTGCGGTGTTCGGTCGTCATCTCGGCCTTCCTGAGCCACGGCGGTGTGGGCGAACTCATAGCCGATCACAAGGTTGCAGTTCATGCAAATGACAGCCGCCGTTCACCGTCGGGGGGTTGACAGATGAGCCCACCGCCTCGTGCTGCTCGGCCGCGTCGAGAGCCGGCCCGCCGGCTGAGATCGAGGTCGAGGCGAACACGGGCCCACCATGGAGCTCGTCGTCGCGAAGTCGTCACCGCGGTCGCCCACCAGCGATGCGAACGAAGTCCTGGGGGTCCACATGTGCAGCCGCCGGCCGCTCGCTGACTACCTCAGAGGGCCAGCCACGCGTCCGACACGTCGGCTTCCTCGTACTCCCAGCGCCCGGACGCCGCACCGTGCGCCAGCAGCCTCTTCGCGGCGGGGACGTCCGACTCCGGGCCGAGGTCGAACGACAGCAACCGGAACTGCTGAAAGCCCTCACCCATCACGCCGAGGGGCGCGAACTCCGCGAGGATGCCCTCGAGCGAGTCGTCTCGATCACTCGTGATGATGCGGACCGTCATGCGTCCCCTGCGCCAGACGACTCCGCTCACCCAGAGCACGCCGTCAGCATCCGACGAGACCGCGACCTCGTCGCCGTTCGACATCCCGAAGGCGAAGAACGGCGTGTTCTCGAGGCGGTAGTCACCGGAGATCAGCGGCAGCGCCCACAGCCCCTCGGACTCCGTGTCCGGCCACCCGTCCTCTTGGTCGAGCAGGACGCGGACCTTCACGTGCGTGGCACCCTCGACGGCCTCGCTCGCCTCGGTCCGGACGGTTCCGCCACCGACACCCGGCACCTTCGCGTCCCTGCGCTTGAACGGCCACAACCGGGCCATGCCCCTCGGCGCCCCCGAGCTCATGCCGAGGCGCCGACGAACTCCGCCAGCGACGCCGCGAGGTGCCGCGTCGTCAGCCGTTCCTCGACGAGGGCCCGTCCCGCCGCGCCGAACGCACGTGCCTGGGCCTCGTCGCCGAGCAGCCGCAGCACGTGCCCGGCGAGGGCCGCCGAGTCCCCCACCGGCGCGAGCAGCCCGGTGCGTTCGTGCACCACGTAGTCCTCGATGCCCGGCGTGTCCGTCATCACGACGGGACGACCCGTGGCCATCGCCTCGAGGCTGACCGTCATGCCGGACGCGTGCAGGTTGTCGCGCGTCGCCACGGCGACGAGCGAGGCACGGGCGTACAGCTCGGCCAGCTCGCGGTGCGAGACGTGCGGCACCACGGTGACGCCCTCGGGCGGGGCCGCGTCGCTCGTCGTCTGCACGACCAGCTCGACGTCCGGTCGCTCGGCGTGGACCTGCTCGAGCGTCGCGAACAGGGTCGCCGGATCGCGGTCGCGGTCGCCTCCGATGCTCAGCACCATCGGCCGGGCGGGCCACGGGCGCGCCGCGAAGAAGCCCTCGTCGACCCCGAAGGTGAAGAACCCGACCGGCGGGCCGTCCTCGCCGACGAACCGTCGCAACGGCTCGACCTGCCCGCGGCTGATCACCCAGAGCCCGCTCATGCGTCGCAGCACGTCACGCATGCGCCCGACGTCCTGCCCGCGTTCGACCCGGTCCGTCACCCAGATCACGCCCGTGTACATGCGCTCGTGCGGCCGTGCCAGCAGCATCCGACGCGCGACGTTCTCGTCCCAGGTCACCCCGACGTCGTCGGACGGCACCCCGGACGAGGAGGCGCGGCGCGGCACCACCCGGTCGCGCAGCACCTGCAGGCGGCCGGGTTCCGGGACGGACGCGATGCGCGCCTCCGGGTCCGCGTCGCGCAGCGCCTCGAGGCCGTACGGCCAGAGGCCGGGGCGGAGGCCCGCCGCGTGGTCGGCCTCCCAACCGGGGACGTCGCGTTCGCTCGCGAACAGGACCTCGATCACCGCGCCTCCTCGGGTCCGTCGCCACGCCCGTCGCCGGACCGTGCGTCGGAGGCCTGTTCGGCCGCCGCCCGCTCGACGATGGCCTGGTCGGTCGCCGTCTCGTCGCCACGCTGCTCGTCGACGTCGAGGCCGACGGTGCCGTCGTCGTCGGCATCGTCGCCGGCCGCTCCGCCCGCAGCCGCCTCCGCCCGACGGCGACCGAGGTCGCGCGACACGTACCAGAGGTTCGGCACGAGCTGGCAGAGCGCCACCGAGATCGCCGACCCCAGCACGGGTCCGGCAGCCCCGACCTGCCCGATGAACCACCACGACAGCCCCAGGTTGAGCGGCACCATCAGCACGATCGGCAGCACCTGGAAGACCAGCCCGGTCTTGTCGGTCATGTACATGCCGACCGGGTACTTCGCCGCCTGCAGGCCGACGAACACGACGAAGCCGACGAGCATCCAGCCGTCGAGCGTGATCGCCCCGCCCGAGACGAAGCGCGCCAGGAACGGGCTCAGCACGGCGAGCGCCGTGCCCAGCACGAGTCCCCCCAGCAGGAACCACAGGGTCGGCACGGTCGGCGACTCCACCCGCCCGGCCGAGCGGGCCGCGGCGTAGACCGGCCAGAGGGCGATGCCCGCGGCCGCGACGGTCTGCAGCACGATGCCAAAGAGCTGCGAGGCGAGGTTGTACTGCGCGAGTTCGTCCGGCCCGGCCAGGTGGCTGAGGAGCAGGCGGCCGGTCTGCATCGCGACCGGCAGGGCGATCATCTGCACGAGCATCGGCCAGGCCAGACCCAGCGCGGGCACGCCGCGGTAGCTGCGGATGCGGGGCACGAGCTTGACGGCCGACCCGATCTGCGGCGACAGCGCGCGCGCCGCCACGATCAGGCAGATCACCGAGACGAGGCTGTTGGCCACGTACGAGATGACCGCGAGGTAGCTGCCGACCGGCACGCTGAACATGACGGCCGAACCGATGGCGAGCAGCATGAACGGTGCCACGACGGCCTGGCTGGCGACCTGCGTGCTGGTCTTCTTCAGCCCCACGAGGATGCGCTGCCCGACCGTGAGCGGGATCACGAGGCCGAACACCGCGAGGCAGAGTCCGGCCGCGAGCGAGCCACCGTCGGGCAGCAACCCCTCGCCGAGCAGCACGGGCCACCAGCCCGCGAGGGTGATGAGCAGGGCGACCGCGACCATGATGCCGCCCGACACCAGCAGCACGCGGAAGGCGGTGACGATCGAGCGCTTGACGAAGTCGTCGGTGCGGACCGACGACGATCCGGCCACCGCGTTGATGACGATGGCCGCGATGCCGAGGTCGGCGAACGGCAACAGGGTCGGGAAGGTCGAGAGCAGCCCGTACTGCGCGTAGGCGTCGGTGCCGAAGTTCTGGATGATCATGCGGCTCGTGATGATGCCGAGCACGCCCGACAGGCCCATCACGATGACCTTCGTCGCCGCGGTCGAGCCCACGGCGGCCATCGCGCCGCCCCGGCGGGGACGACCGGCCGAGCCCGTCGTCGACCGGCTCACGAGGCACTCCTGAACAGTCGGTCGTCCGCGGAGAGGCGCCCGTCCCGGTCGGGCAGGTCGGCCAGCACGTCGTCGGCGGCGCGTCCGGCGTCGAGCGCCTCGACGATCGCGTCGGCCAACACCTGTGGTGCGCGGGGGTCGGACGCGACCACGTGACCGTGGGCGTCGAGCCAGTCGGCGAGCCCCGTCTCGGTGGTCGTGACGACGGTGCAGCCGTGCGACAGCCCCTCGACGATCGGCAGCCCCACCTGTTCGCGCCAGGTCGGGCTGGGCTGCGACCAGAGCACGAGCACGCGCGCCTCCTCGAGCACGGAGTGGATGCGGGGACGGGGTGGGTCGACCTCGACGGCGACCGAGGGCTGCGCGACCGACAGGGCCCGCGCCTCCTGCTCGAGCGCGCCCTTGCCGAGCAGGGTCAGCGTCGCCTCGGGGCGGGCGGCGACGACGAGCGGCCAGGCCGCCGCCAGGACGCGCAGCCCCTTGCGCTCGACGAACGAGCCGACGAAGGCCACCGCGGGCGGGCGGACGCCGCCACCGTGGGCGTCCGCGTGCCGGGTCGGCAGGGCCGGCACGGTGGTCGTGGTGACACGGGGCGAGGCGGCCCCCAGGAGGCGCGCGTACGTCTCGCGCGCGGCGTCCGTCCCGAAGACCACCCGGTCGAGACGGCGCCAGACCGCGCGTGCCAGCACGCGTTCCCCTCGTCGGCGCAGTCGCGTCCGCAGGCGCGGAGCAGTGGCCGCGTCGAAGGGGTCGGCGTTGCCGATCAGGTAGCTGACGACGACCGTGCGGCGGCCTGTAAGTCGGCGTCGCACGGCGAGGGCGGCCAGCACCAGCGCCGTGGTCGGCAGGCTCGACGTCATGAGCGGCTCGTTCACCTCGAGCGTCTCGACCCGTGACCGCGCGATCAGCCAGGCCGAGGCGAGCGGACCGGCCTGCACGAGGTCGAGCCCCGCGGCGAGCGAGTCGTCGAAGTCGTAGCGGGTGACGCGGTAGACGATGCTGGCGGGCGCCAGCTCGTGCGCCCGCTCGAGGTGGGCCGTGCGCACGGACTCGTAGAGGCGGACCGCCGGGAGGCGCGGCGTGCGCCCCCGAGACGAGCGGGCCGGGCGGGTGGGGCTCACGACGTGGCGTCGCCCTGGCGGCCCGCGGTGCGGCGGGACCTGCCCGGGGCAGCCGCGTCGGTCGTGGCGGCCGTCGTGGCGGTCGTCGTGGCGGTCGCGTCGGCCGTCGTGGCGGAGCCGAAGGGATAGGTCTGCTCGTCGGACGACGTCGAGACGGGCACGAGCACCGACGGCGGCAGGTCGTGGGACGCCCGCTGACGGCCCGGGGCCACCCCGTCGAACACGACGCCGATGACGCGCACCTTGACGTTCGTCAGCGCGCGGACGGCCGACACGAGCCGCGGCCGGGTCGACCGGCCCGCCGTGGCGACGATGACGACGCCGTCGGTCAGGCGACCGATCTCGAGCGTGTCGGACGACGTGAGCACCGCGGGGGCGTCGACCACGACGACGTCGTAGCGCTCCCCGGCGGTCTCGAGCAGCAGGGCCATCGATCGCGAGCTCAGCAGCGGGCTCGGGTTCGGCGGCACGTCGCCGGCCGTGAGGATGTCGACGCCGTCGCGCCACGACGTCACGGCGGCGGCGAACTCGAGTCGGCCGACGACGACGTCGGTCAGGCCGACCTCGTCCGAGACGGCGGCGAGCTCGGCGAGTCCGCTGCCGCGCAGGTCGGCGTCGACCACGAGCACCTCTAGGCCCCGCTCGGCGAAGGCCAGCGCGAGGTCGAGGGCGACCGCGGCCCGCCCCTCGCGCTCGTCGGCCGCCACCGACGAGACGGCGATGGTGCGGGTGGCGCGGTCGACGTCCGCGAACTGCAACTGGGCACGGATGCGACGGAAGTCGTCCGCCGCCGCGCCCTGGGGTTCGTCGGAGAGAGCCAGCACACCACGGTTGCGGCGCGTGACGCTGCCGAGCAACGGCACGAGGTGCAGGTCCTCGACGTCGCGGGCGGTGCGGAGCCTGGTGTCGACCACCGATCGCAGCAGCGCCAGGGCGATGCCGAGGACGGTTCCGACGGCGAGACCGCTCAGGGCGATCAGTCGGCGGTTCGGGCTGATGGGCGACGTCGGGGGCGTGGCCTCGGCGATCGGCGCGACGCTCAGCGTCGAGTTGCCGGCGGTGTTCTCGGGCGACAGCGCCCGGGCCTGCCGGCTCAACGAGATGGTGACCGCGTTCGCGACGTCGGCCGCCCGTTGCGCGTCGCCGTCCACCACGGCGACGTCGATGATGACGGTGTTCAGAGGGTTCTCGGCGGTGATCTGACGTGCCAGCTGCGTCGGGGTCACGTCGAGGCCCATCTGCTGGATGACGGGTTCGAGCACGACCGACGACGTGGCGAGACGCGTGTAGCTCTGCACGAGGTTCTGCGTGTACGACGACCCCTGCAACAGCTCGTTGGGGTCGGAGCCCTCGGTCGCCGAGACGAACACGCTGCTCGTGGCCCGGAACGAGTCGGGCTGCGTCTGGGCGTACGCGTAACCCGCGCCTCCGCCGACGAGGGCGAGGACGACGACGAGGGGCCAACTCTTCAGGAGAGCGCGCCAGTAGTGCTGAGGATCCAACGGACACTCCCGGGTTGAGGTGGTGGAACCTGGCGAGCATACCCGGAGCAGAGAGGTCCTCACGACCCCCGGAGGGGGTGCCCGTGCCCGCGACGGTCAGTCGGCGAGCAGGGCCGTGTCGGCCCAGCGGGTGCCGTGCGGCGTGATCGTCACGCGTCTCGGCTCGTCCAGCACCTCGGGAGCGGGCGCCTCCTGCTCGTCGTCCGGCCCGTGCCCCGCCGACCCGTCGTCCGATACGTCGACGGCCGGCGCCTCGGCCGCCCCGGTCGGACGCTCGATGACGATGTCGAGCCACGACTCGGCGACGCCGTCCAGCAGCCCGGCTCCCCACTCGACCACGACGATCGAGCCCTCGAAGTCGAGGTCCAGGTCGTCGAGCTCGGCCTCGCCCGACAGCCGGTACGCGTCCACGTGCACCAGGGGCGTGCCCGACGCGGTCGGGTGCGTGCGCGCCAGGACGAACGTCGGGCTCGCCACCTGGCCGCGCACCTGGAGCCCCTCGCCGAGGCCGCGCGTGAAGGTCGTCTTGCCGGCGCCGAGCGGTCCGGTCAACACCAGCAGGTCACCCGCCCGCAGCGACCCGGCCATCCGACGCCCCAGCGCCTCCATGGCGTCGGCGTCGGCGACGGTCAACTCGACGGGGTCGCCCTGGACGGTCACGGCCGTCCGCCGACGTAGACGCGGGGCACCCGGGCTCCGACGCGGCAGGCGACCTCTTCGGGGATCGTGTCGGTGGCGTCGGCCCACTCGCCGATGGTCATCTCGCCCTGGTCGCCCGGCCCGAACAACACGACCTCGTCACCGACCGCGACGGGGTCGTCGCCCATGTCGACCAGGAACTGGTCCATCGCGACCCGGCCCACGATCGGGCGGGGCGCGCCGTTCACGACGACGTGCACGGTGCCCTGCGCCCGCCGGCTGACGCCGTCGGCGTACCCCAGGGGCACGAGCGCGAGCGTCGTGTCGGACGGAGCACGGAACGTGTAGTCGTACGAGACGCCGGTGCCCGCGGCGACGCGCTTGACCTTGACCACGGACGCGCTCAGCGTGAGCACCTGCCGCAGTCCCCGGTCGGCGGCGGTGACGCCCTCGGTCACGGGGATGCCCAGGCCGTTCGACCCCATGCGCACCATGTCGAAGCGTCGTTCGGGGTGTTCGAGTGCGGCCGAGCTCGACGACATGTGCCGCTTCTCGACGGTGGCCCCGAGCGCCTCGGCCTCGGCCACGGCCTGCTCGAACACGCGGGCCGCGGCCTGGTCGTCGGCCTCGCTCGTCTCGCTGACGTGCGAGAAGATGCCGCGCAGGCGGACCACCCCCTCGTCGCGCAACTCGACGGCACGGGCGACGAAGGCCGGCCAGTCCGAGGGCAGGCACCCCTCGCGGTGCAGGCCCGTGTCGATCGTCAGGTGGACGAGGGCGACACCGCCGCGGGCCCGTGCGACCGCCGCGACGGCGTCGAGCTGGTCGAAGGTCGACACCCCCAGGTCGACCCGCAGGTCGACGGCCGCCTCGAGGTCGTCGGACGGGCTGAGCTGCCAGGCGAAGAACGAGGCGTCGCCGCCGATGCCCAGCCGTCGCATCTCGAGGGCCGGCGCGAGTTCGACCGTGCCGAACCAGCGGATGCCCGCCGCCACGGCCTCGGGCACGAGCACGGGGGCGCCGTGGGAGTAGGCGTCGGCCTTGACGATCGCCAGGATGTCGACCGGGTCGAGACGGGCGATCAACGACTCGAGGTTCGCCCGGTACGCGGCCAGGTCGACCGTGGCCCGTCGCAGGGACGTCGCGGCGCTCATGCGGTGTACCTCCGGGTGAGGCCGGCGGCCAGGCAGGCGACGACCTCGTAGGTGATGCCGCCCATCGCCTCGGCCCAGTCGGCGGCGGACTGCCGACCCAGCGCCGGGTCGCCGAAGAGCACGACCTCGTCGCCGATCTCGACGGGGTCGTCGCCCACGTCGATCACGAGGGCGTTCATGGCGATGCGCCCCCGGACGCGGTAGGTGCGCCGACCGATCGTGACGGAGGCGCGCTCGCTCGCGGCCCGGTCGATGCCGTCCGCGTACCCGACCGGCACGATGGCGATCGACGTGTCGCGCTCGGGACGGAAGAGGTAGCCGTACGACACGCCCTCGCCCGCCGGGATGCGCTTGACGGTGGTCACCGGCGCCGTGACGGTCATGGCCGGGCGCAGGCCGAGCTCGGCGGACGTGCGGTCGGCGTACGGGCTCAGCCCGTAGCTCGCGAGGCCGAAGCGCACCATCGTGGCTCGTGTCCCCACGTAGTCGAGCGCCGCCGCCGAGGCGGCCACGTGCAGCAGGGGCGGCCGCACCCCCCGCTCGTCGAGCATCGCGGACGCCCGGGCGAAGCGGGCCGTCTGCAGGCCGTCGTCCTCGGACGACGCGTTCGACACGTGGGTCATGAGGCCCTCGACCGGCACGACGGCGTCGTGGTCGGCCGCGCGGTCGAACAGCTCGGGCCACTCGGACTCGACGGCCCCGTTGCGGCTCAGACCCGTGTCGATCGCCAGGTGGACCGCGCGGACGCCGGCCGCCACGGCCGCCTCGAGCTGGTCGACGCTCGACACCGCGGGGGTGATGCCGAGCGCCGCGGCCTCGACGAAGTCCTCGTCGGGAGCGTGCAGCCACGCGAGCACCGGCGCCTCGACACCGGCTCGACGCAGGGCCACGGCCTCGGTCAGGTCGGCCACCCCGAGCCAGTCGACGCCGGCCTCGACGAAGGCCCGGGCGCACTCGACGGCACCGTGGCCGTAGGCGTTCGCCTTGACCACGGCCATGACGGCCGACGGCGCGACGGCGGCCCGGAGGACCTCGACGTTGTGGCGCAACGCGGCCGTGTCGACGGTGATGGTGACGTCGTGGGTCATCGGTCCGCCCCTTCGTGGTGTGCGTCGTGGTCGACGGGGGCCCGGCCGTCGCCCTCGGCGACGACGTACGCGACCGCCACCCCGCCGTCGTGGCTGAGCGACAGATGGAGGCGCGAGACGCCTCGCGAGTCGGCGAGCGACCGCGCTCCCCCGCTGAGCACGAGCGACGGGGCTCCCTGGTCGTCGGAGACGACCACGACGTCGTGCCAGCGCACCCCGGTGGAGCCGCCCAGGGACTTGATCAGCGCCTCCTTGGCGGCGAAGCGGGCCGCGAGCGACGGGCGCCCGCGGGGGCTGCCGTCCCGGAGGACGAGCTCGTCGGCTCGGAACAGACGCGTGGCGAGCGCCGGCGTGCGCTCGATCGAGCGGTCGAAGCGTCCGAGGTCGACGACGTCGACGCCGATGCCCACGATCACGTCCTCACCCGCCTGACGCCCTGCCCCGGCTGCACGACCCGCTACTCGACGGTGACCGACTTGGCCAGGTTGCGCGGCTGGTCGACGTCGAGGCCCTTGGCGGCGGCGAGCTCCATGCCGAAGATGTGCAGCGGCACGACCGACAGCAGGGGCTCGAAGAGCGGGGCCGCCAGCGGGATGTGCAGCACCTCGTCGGCGAAGGGCAGCACCGCGGCGTCGCCCTCTTCGGCGATCGCGATGACGCGGGCGCCGCGCGCGCGGATCTCTTGGATGTTCGAGACGACCTTGGGGTGCAACGACCGCGGGTCGCGCGGGCTGGGGACGACGACGAAGACGATCTGACCGGGCTCGATCAGGGCGATCGGGCCGTGCTTGAGCTCGCCGGCGGCGAAGCCCTCGGCGTGGATGTAGGCGAGTTCTTTCAGCTTGAGCGCACCCTCGAGGGCGATGGGGTAGCCCACGTGACGCCCGAGGAACAGCACCGACCGGGTGTCGGCCATCCAGCCGGCGAGGGTCTTGATGCGCTCGGACGACTCGAGCACCTGCTCGATCTTGCCGGGGATCTCGTGCAGGTCGGTGACCTGCTCGGCGATGGCCTCGGCGCTGAGCGTGCCGCGCAGGGTCGCCAGGTGCAGGCCCAGCAGGAAGAGCGCGGTGCCCTGGGCGACGAACGCCTTGGTCGACGCGACGGCGACCTCGGGGCCCGCGTGCGTGTAGAGCACGGCGTCGGACTCGCGCGGGATCGTCGAGCCCTGCGTGTTGCAGATCGACAGCACCTGGGCACCCTGCTCTCGGGCGTACTTGACGGCCATCAGGGTGTCCATCGTCTCGCCCGACTGGCTGATCGACACCACGAGGGTCTTCTCGTCGAGGACCGGGTCGCGGTAGCGGAACTCGTGCGCCAGCTCGACCTCGACGGGGATGCGGGCCCACTGCTCGATGGCGTACTTGCCGAGGATGCCGGCGTAGGCGGCGGTGCCACAGGCGATGACGATGACGCGGTCGACGGTCAGGAGGCGCTCGCGCACGCCGTCGAGCTCGGTCAGGGTCACGGCGCCCTCGGCGGTGATGCGGCCGAGCAGCGTCTTGGCCACGGCCTCGGGCTCCTCGCTGATCTCTTTCGCCATGAAGCTGGACCAGCCGCCCTTCTCGGCGGCCGAGGCGTCCCAGTCGACCTCGAACTCGGTCGTCTCGACGGGCGCCCCGGAGAAGTCGACGACCTCGACCGAGTCGGGACGGATCGTCACGAGCTGGTCCTGCCCGATCGACATGGCCCGACGGGTGTGGGCGACGAAGGCCGCGACGTCGCTGCCGAGGAAGTTCTCGCCGTCGCCCAGGCCGATGACGAGGGGCGAGTTGCGGCGGGCGCCGACGACGACGCCCGGCTGGTCGGCGTGCACGACGAGCAGCGTGAACGCGCCGTCGAGGGTGTTGACGACCGTGCGCAGGGCCTCGGTCAGGTCGCCGGAGGAACGGTAGGCCCGGGCCACCAGGTGCGCGGCGACCTCGGAGTCGGTCTCGCTGAGGAACTCGACGCCCTCGGCGAGCAGCTCGGCCTTGAGCTCGGAGAAGTTCTCGATGATGCCGTTGTGGATGAGGGCGAGCTTGCCGTCGTCCGCGAGGTGGGGGTGCGCGTTCGCGTCGGTCGGGCCACCGTGGGTCGCCCACCGGGTGTGGCCGATGCCGGTCGTGCCGTCGGTGAGCGGCGTCGCCTCGAGGTCGTCGACGAGCACCTGCAGCTTGCCGGCCTTCTTGCGGGTGCCGAGGTCGCCCGCGGCGTCGATCACGGCGACTCCCGCCGAGTCGTACCCGCGGTACTCGAGTCGCTTGAGGCCGCCCAGCAGCACCTCGATGCTCTTGTCACCCGTTCCGACGTATCCCACGATTCCACACATGGGGTCGATCCTAGAGGTTCCCGTCCGAGAGCCCGGCGGGCCGTGCCGACTCGCGTCGACCCCGGACCGGTAGCCTCGTGCGCATGGCCGAAGCCAACCCGACGACCGCGCCCTCCGCCGTGCACGCGAGCCCCTTCGTCGAGATCGGGCGCGACGCCTGGGCCGACCTGGCCCCGACGACGCGCCTGCCGCTGACCGAGACCGAGATCGTCCAGCTGCGCGGCCTCGGCGACCGCCTCGACATGCGCGAGGTGCAGGACGTCTACGTCCCGCTCAGCCGCCTCCTCAACCTCTACGCCGCCGGCGCCCGCAACCTGCACCGGGCCACGAGCGACTTCCTCGGCGAACGGGCCCAGCGCACGCCCTTCGTGATCGGCGTCGCCGGGTCGGTGGCCGTCGGCAAGTCGACCGTCGCGCGCCTCCTGCGGGAGCTGCTCAGCCGCTGGGACGACACCCCCCGCGTCGAGTTGGTGACCACCGACGGGTTCCTCTACCCGAACGCCGAACTCGAACGCCGCGGCATCATGAGCCGCAAGGGGTTCCCCGAGTCGTACGACCGCCGCCACCTGCTGCGGTTCGTCTCGCAGGTCAAGAGCGGCGCCGAAGAAGTGCGGGCGCCGTTCTACTCGCACACCAGCTACGACATCATGCCGAGCGCCGAGGTCGTCGTGCGGCGGCCCGACATCCTGATCGTCGAGGGCTTGAACGTGCTGCAGCCCGCCGTCGCCGGCCGGCTCGCCCTGAGCGACCTGTTCGACTTCACGGTCTACGTCGACGCCCGCACCGGCGACATCGAGAACTGGTTCGTCGAACGGTTCCTCGCGCTGCAGAAGGGCGCGTTCACCCAGGAGCGCTCGTTCTTCCACCGTTTCGCCGACATGAGCGAACCCGAGGCGCGGTCGTTCGCCTCGGGCATCTGGAAGTCGGTCAACGAGCCCAACCTGATCGAGAACGTGTTGCCGACCCGGTCGCGGGCGACGCTCGTCCTGCGGAAGGCGGCCGACCACAAGGTCAGTTCGGTCCTGCTGCGCAAGATCTGATCCGCGGCGACGCCGGGTCGGCTCAGGCGCCGCGTCCGGTCAGGCGCCGGGTCGGCTCAGGCGCCGCGTCCGGTCGGGCGCCGCGTCCGGTCAGGAGGCGCGGGTGACGTCACCGGGACGTCGCGCCCCGTCCGCCGCCCGGGTCAGAGGGCGAGTCGCTCGCGCACGACGTCGGCCAGCGAGTGGGCGACGCGGTCGGCGGTCGGTTGGTCGGCGGCCTCGACCATCACGCGCACCACGGGCTCGGTGCCCGAGGGGCGGAGCAGCACGCGGCCGGTGTCGCCGAGCTCGGCCTCGAACCGGCGGACGGCCTCGGCCACGCCCTCGTCGGACGCGGCTCGCGAGCGGTCGACGTCGCGCACGTTGATCATGATCTGCGGGAAGACCGTCATGACCGAGGCGAGCTCGGCCAGGCTCTTGCCGGTCGCGGCCATGCGGGCCACGAGCGAGAGACCGGTGAGGATGCCGTCACCGGTGGTGGCGTAGTCGGCGAAGACGATGTGGCCGGACTGCTCGCCGCCGAGGGTGAAGCCGTGCTCGTTCATGTCCTCGAGCACGTAGCGGTCGCCGACCTTGGTCTGGCGGACCGTGATGCCGTGCTCGGCCATGGCACGGATGAGGCCGAGGTTGCTCATCACCGTCGCGACGAGCGTGTCGTCGACGAGGGCGCCACGTTCTTTCTGCGCCAGGGCGATGATGGCCATGATCTGGTCGCCGTCGACCACGGCGCCGGTGGCGTCGACGGCCAGGCAGCGGTCGGCGTCGCCGTCGTGCGCGATGCCGACGTCGGCCCCGTGCTCGAGGACGGCCCTCGCGAGGTTGTCGAGGTGGGTCGACCCCACGCCGTCGTTGATGTTCACGCCGTCGGGATCGGCGCCGATCAGGGTGACCGTCGCGCCGGCGTCGGTGAACACCTCGGGCGAGACGGCCGAGGCGGCCCCGTGGGCACAGTCGAGGACGACGTGGATGCCGTCGAGTCGGTTGGGCAGGGCGCCGAGCAGGTGCAGCACGTAGCGGTCCTCGGCGTCGGCGAACCGACGGATGCGGCCCACGTCGCCACCGATCGGCATCAACTGCGGATCGGCCATGGCGGCCTCGATGCGGTCTTCGACCTCGTCGGGGAGCTTGGTGCCGCCGAAGGCGAAGAACTTGATGCCGTTGTCGGGCGCGGCGTTGTGCGAGGCGCTGATCATCACGCCGAAGTCGGCGCCGATGTCGTCGACCAGGAAGGCCGCGGCGGGGGTCGGGATGACTCCGGCGTCGAGCACGTCGACGCCCGAGCTGGCGAGCCCGGCACAGACGGCCGCGGTGAGGAACTCACCGGAGATGCGGGGGTCGCGCGCGACGACGGCGACGGGTCGTCGCCCCTCGGCGCGACGGGCATCGGCGTGATGCCCCTTCGTGAGCACCACCGCGCTCGCCTGGGAGAGCCCCAGGGCGAGCGCGGCGGTCAGCTCACGGTTGGCGAGGCCTCTGACACCGTCGGTACCGAACAAACGCGACATCGCGAGACCTGCCTTGTGTGGTGCTGGTTAGCGCTTCGAGAACTGCGAGGCCTTGCGGGCCTTCTTGAGACCGGCCTTCTTGCGCTCGATGACGCGGGCGTCACGGGTGAGGAAGCCGGCCTTCTTGAGCGTGGCGCGGTTGTTCTCGCGGTCGATCTCGTTCAGCGCACGGGCGATGGCGAGACGGAGGGCACCGGCCTGGCCCGAGGGGCCACCACCGGTGACCTTGACGGCCACGTCGTACGAGCCGAGCAGGTCGAGGACCTTGAACGGGTCGTTGATCAGCTGCTGGTGCAGCTTGTTGGGGAAGTAGTCCTCGAGGGTGCGACCGTTCACGACGATCGTGCCGGAGCCGGGCGTGAGGCGCGCACGAGCGATGGCCTCCTTGCGGCGACCGACGGCGGAACCGCCGACGCTCAGCACGGGGCGGGGCGTCGCGGCGGCCTCGGGGGCCGAGCTCTCGGTGGTGAAGCTCTCGGGAGCCTGGTCGATGGAATCTGCGATCTGAGCCACTGTGTGGGGGTCCTTAAGTCTGAAGGCGGACGCTACTGGGCGACCTGGTCGAGGGTGTAAACCGTGGGCTGCTGAGCAGCGTGGGGGTGCTCGGCACCCGCGTACACCTTCAGCTTCTTGATCTGGGCACGGCCCAGCGAGTTCTTCGGCAGCATGCCACGGATGGCCTTCTCGACCGCGCGGGTGGGGTGCTTCTCGACCATCTCGGAGTACGTGGTGGCCGTGATGCCGCCCGGGTAACCCGAGTGACGGTAGTAGAGCTTCTCGGCCAGCTTGGAGCCGGTGAGGGCCACCTTGTCGGCGTTGATGACGATGACGAAGTCGCCCATGTCCATGTGGGGGGCGAAGGTCGGCTTGTGCTTGCCGCGCAGCAGGGCTGCCACGTGGCTCGCGAGGCGGCCGAGCACGACGTCGTTGGCGTCGATGATCAGCCAGTTCGGCTGAACGTCAGCCGGCTTGGGGGAGAAAGTGCGCGTCACAGTAGTGCTGCTTTCTGGTCGAGGTGAGAGGTTCGTGAATCCCGCTCCGTTGCCGTTGTCACCGCAGAGGCGATGAGAACGAGTCAGGTGGAGGGCTCAACTTCGGGCGAAAGCGCGCAGTTGCGCAGACACCAAGGGTTCACGTTACCCGACACGGGCCGGACGGTCAACCATCGCCCGCCTCGCCCCGGGGAGTCACTCCCCCAGCTGGTCGTGCGAACGCTTCACCTGCGTCAGGGCCACCCGGGCGGCCATCTCGGCGTCGGGCGGGTAGCCGACCTCGACCATCGTGAGACCGTGCGCGGGCACGACCCGGAACTCGCCGTTGCGCTGGGCCTCGCGCCGCACGCCCACCGCACGATGCGCCTCCATCGCTCCCTCGCCGACGGCCACGCAGGCGCCCACGAGGTTGCGCACGAGGTTGTGGCAGAACGCGTCGGCCTGCACCGAGGCGACGAGCACGCCGTCGGCCTCGCGCCTCCACGAGAACTCCTGCAGCTCGCGGATGGTGGTCGCGTAGTCGCGGTGACGGCAGTACGCGGCCCAGTCGTGCAGGCCGAGCAGGCCGGACGCCGTCGCGTTCATGAGCTCGAGGTCGAGGCGTTGGTCGTACCAGAGGGTGTGGCTGCGCCTCGTCGGGTCGCGTTCGGCCCCCCGGTCGGCGATGCGGTACTCGTACCGGCGCCAGAGGGCGCCGAAGCGGGCGTGGAAACCCGGAGGCGCGACTCGCGCACCCGAGATCACGATCTCGTCGGACGCGCCCGCGAGCCCGTTCAGCCGCCGTGCCAGCACGGTCGGGGCGTCGAGCGCGGACTGGTCGCGCATGCCGCGGTGCGGCTTCTGCAGCTGGGCGATCTGGGCGTCGGTGAGGTCGAGGTGCACCACCTGCCCGCGCGCGTGCACGCCGGCGTCGGTGCGACCCGCCACGGTCACGGTCGGCACGTCTCCCAGCCGACGGAAGAGCGTCTGCAGAGCGGCCTCGATCTCGCCCTGCACCGTGCGGCGGCCGGGTTGTTCGCTCCAGCCCGAGAAGCCGGTGCCGTCGTACGCCACCCCGAGGCGGAGGCGCGTCAGGGCCGGGGCGTCGATCGTCACCCGACGATCCTACGGGGCCGACACCGCGCCTCCTCGGCCTGTCGGGTGGGCGGACGACGACGGCGGCCGCGACCAGGTCACCCGGGTCACGACCGCCGTCGGGCGCCTCCGCCTAGCCCATGCGGGAGGCGCGGTGCCGGACCACGAGGACCGTGCCACCCATCGCCATCAGCACCAGGGCGAGCGCCAGCCACCCGGCCAGGGGCGCGGAGCCCGTGAAGGCGAGCGAGCCGTCCGCGGTCGGTGCGGTCGTGCCCGGGGTGACCGCCCCGGGACCGGCACCCGGCACGGTCGGACCGGCTCCGGGCGTCGCGCCCGGGTCGGTCACCGGAGGCGCGGGGTCGACGGGAGCGGCGAGCAGCGACACCCCGACGACGACCGGGTCGTGGTCGCTCGAGCGGAACTGGTCGGGCTGGTACAGCTGCTCGGCGTTGTAGTTGAAGCGGCTGTACTCGAGGCCGATGCCCTCACCCGAGTTGATGTTCCAGATGTCCACGCCCGTGACGGCCTCGGCCGCGGCGGGCGAGGCGAGCACGTGGTCGAGGGACCCGCTGAGACCGCTGAAGACGTAGCTGTACTCGTCGGTCCCGGTCGAGCCGAGGTCGACGTAGCCGGCCTGGCGGAGCACCTCGATCGGGTCCTCCTGGCTGTAGGCGTTGAAGTCGCCGAGCAGGAACACCTTGTCGGTCCCCGCAGCGGCCTCACGCTCGGCGGCGAAGGCGACCAGGGCGTTCGCCTGGTTGACGCGCGAGCCGTTCGAACCGCCCTGACCGTCCCCCTGGTCGGCGTCCGGGCCCGAACCACTGCCCTTCGACTTGAAGTGGTTCGCGATCGCGACGAAGGTCGACCCGGCGTCACCGCCGACGGGCCGGAAGGCCTGCGCGAGCGGCTGCCGGGCGTTGCTGAACGCGGCCGATCCGGTCAGGATCGTCGACCCTCCGACGGGCTCGGCGACGGCCTTCTTGTAGATGAAGGCCAGACGGATGACGTCCTCGTTGGCGGGCAGCGCCTCCGGTGAGCGCGCGTAGTCCCAGACCTCGCTGCCGGCCGCGGCGTTGAGCGCCCCGACCAGGGTCGCGAGTGCGGAGTCGCGGTCCTCGCCGAAGCGGGCCGAGTTCTCGATCTCCTCGAGCGACACGACGTCGGCGCCCAGGGCGGTGATCGCCGTGACGATCTTCACCTGCTGGCGGGCGAGGTTCTCGGCGTTCGCGGCACCACGAGCGTCGCAGCCGCTGTTCACCGTCACCGGCGCACCCGCGCGGTCCGTGTAGAACGTGCAGCCGCGCAGCTGGTCGCCCGTCGTCGTGAAGTAGTTGAGCACGTTGAAGCTGGCGAGCTTCAGGTCGCCTCCCACCTCGCGCGGGGCGTCGGTCCGGATGTCCTCGAACGTGACGGGCAGGTCGCCGTAGGCCGTGTCGCCCGTGAGGCGGGCGGTCGGCTGGTACTTCCAGGCCGAGTTGCGGAAGTCGAACACGACCGGCTTCGTGAAGGCGACCGAGGCGCCCACCGTGACGGGGTTCTCGTTCGAGAGGTAGGGCAGCGGGATCGACTGGTTGGCCGCGGTGAAGAAGTTCGTCGTGGCACCGTCGTCGAGGGTCACTGCACGGGCCGCGTTGTCGGCGACCACCGCCGCGTAGCCGGGCGAACCCGGTCGGGCGACCTCGGTGGGCTGGATCAGCGGCCGGTCACCCGAGGCGAGCTTGACCTCGCCGTACTGGTTCGTCGTGTAGGTGTCCGCGACGGTGAACTCGCCCTGAGGCAGCACGAGCATGCTCTCGAGCGTCTCGCGCTGGGCGTCGGTGGCGGGCAGGCCGACGGTCGCCGCCCGCGGCGCCACCACGCTCGAGGCGTCGAGCGCCCGGAGCGACGCCGCACCGGTGACGGTGATCTGCGTCAGGCCGAAGAACTCGGTGACGGTCCCGTCGACCTCGACGTAGTCGCCGACGGCGACCGAGGAGGCGGTGCTCGCGGAGTACACGAACAGCGCGTCCGACGCGACGTGCGTCGCCAGGTCGAGTGCGCCACCGGTGCCCGGGGTCTGGATGACGTAGCCGTCGAGGCCGCCCGTGGGGTAGGTGGCCGTGACGACGCCCCGCGTGGTCACCGTGCGACCGACGAGAGGGCTCGTGCCGGTCGCACCCTGGATCTGGGCGACCGTCACGTCGGCCTCGGGGGTCGGCTCGGGCTGCGGCTCGGGCTCCGGACCGGGCTCGGTGCCCGTGCCGCCGGAGTTCTGCGGGGTGACGGTGGTCTGCGTCGAGAAGTCGGCCGCGTTGACGTCGGTGTCCACACCAGCGGTGCGGGCCAACGAGTTGGGCGTCGGGTTCGTTCCGGTCACGGGAGCGACGGTCGTCTCGAAGGTGTTCGAGGCGCCGTAGCCGAGCAGGTCGACCACGCCCGGCGTCCCGGCGGGGATCGAACCGGGTGCGAGCGTCAACGGCTCGGCGCCGTTCGACAACAGGACCGTTCCCGTGGTGCCGCTCGGGTTGAGCGAGGCACTCGCGTCGGGGGCGGGCAGGTCGGCGCCCGTGGTGCCGTTGCCCGGGATCGCCACGAGGAAGTAGCCACCGGCCGCGATGGTGCCGGCGAGTTCGGCGGCGGAGAACTGCCCGGCGCCCGTCGCCGAGCGGTACTGCAGGGACCAGCCGGCCAGCGACACCGACGCCGTCGTGGGGTTGTACAGCTCGACGAACTTGCGGTTGAAGGGAGCGTTGGCGCTGCCTCCCTTGAGGTAGGCCTCGTTGATGACCACCGACGAGCCGTCGGGCGCGGCGAGGGCGGGCGCGGCGGTCGCGAGAGGGGCGAGCCCGAGCGCGAGGGCCATGCCCGTCGTGAGGGCGAGGGCCTTGAGTGGGCGGGGGCGTGGCGACATGACGTCCTTCGTGATCGGGTCGGGCTCCGGTCACCGTAGGCGGCACAGGTGCACCACAGGTGTCGCAGAACAATCGCCAAGGTAAACGACCCCCGCCCGGGGGGCCAGTCCTCACTTGTGCGGACCCCTCCTGCTCCCTGCACGACGAAGGGCCCGTCACCTCGCGGTGACGGGCCCTCCGAGTGGTGCTGGTGGGACTACTTGGCTGCTTCGTCGTCCGACTTCGCAGCAGCGTCGGCCTCGACCTCGTCGGCGGCAGCCGTCTCGGTCTCGGTCTCGACGGGAGCCGACTCCTCGACGGTCTCGGTCTCGTCGACGGGAGCCTCGGTGGGCTCCTCGGCGACGGGCTCGGCGACCGGAGCCGCCGCGGCGGTGGTCGTCGAGTTCTTGACCTTGGGGCTCACGGGCTCGAGGACGAGCTCGATCGACACCATCGACGCGTTGTCACCCTTGCGGAAGCCGAGCTTCGTGATGCGGGTGTAGCCGCCGTCACGGTTCTCGACCAGCGGGGCGATCTCGGTGAAGAGGATGTGGGCGGCCTCTTTGTTGTTGCGCAGGGTCTGCATGGCGCGACGACGCGAGTGCAGGTCGCCACGCTTCGCGAAGGTCACGAGACGCTCGGCGACGGGACGGAGGCGCTTGGCCTTGGTCTCGGTCGTCTTGATCGTCTTGTGCTCGAAGAGCGAGGCGGCCAGGTTGGCCAGCATGAGGCGCTCGTGCGCCGGGCCGCCTCCGAGGCGGGGTCCCTTGGTGGGCTTGGGCATTGTCTGTTCCTAAGTGAGTCGAGAGTGGAGGGCGTCGGGCGGAGAGACCTAGTTGGTGGTCTCTTCTTCGTCGTAACCGCTGTAGAAGTGGGCTCCGTCGAACCCGGGGACCGTGTCCTTGAGCGAGAGGCCGAGCTCGACGAGCTTGTCCTTCACCTCGTCGACCGACTTCTGACCGAAGTTGCGGATGTTCATCAACTGGGTCTCGGACAGGGCGACCAGCTCGGACACCGTGTTGATGCCCTCGCGCTTCAGGCAGTTGTAGCTGCGGACCGACAGGTCGAGGTCCTCGATCGGGGTCTGCAGCTCGCTCGACAGGACGGCGTCGACCGGCGCGGGGCCGATCTCGATGCCCTCGGCGGCGGTGTTCAGCTCGCGGGCGAGGCCGAACAGCTCGGTCAGCGTGCGACCGGCCGAGGCGATGGCGTCACGGGGCGAGATCGACGGCCTCGACTCGACGTCGACGACCAGGCGGTCGAAGTCGGTGCGCTCACCGGCACGCGTCGCCTCGACGCGGTAGGTGACCTTGAGCACGGGCGAGTAGATCGAGTCGATCGGGATCTGACCGGCTTCGCTGAACTCGCTGCGGTTCTGCACGGCCGACACGTAACCACGGCCACGCTCGATCGTGAGCTCGAGCTCGAACTTCGCCTTGTCGTTCAGTGTGGCGATGACGAGCTCGGGGTTGTGGATCTCGACGCCGGCCGGAGCCGAGATGTCGGCGGCCGTGACCTGACCCGCACCCTGCTTGCGCAGGTAGGCCGTGATGGGCTCGTCGTGCTCGCTGGCGACGACCAGCTGCTTGATGTTGAGGATGACCTCGGTGACGTCCTCTTTCACTCCGGGGACGGTCGTGAACTCGTGCAGCACACCGTCGATGCGGATGCTGGTGACAGCAGCGCCGGGGATCGACGAGAGAAGCGTGCGGCGCAGCGAGTTGCCGAGGGTGTAACCGAAGCCTGGCTCGAGGGGCTCGATCACGAAGCGGGAGCGGAACTCCGAGATGTTCTCCTCGGTGAGGGTGGGGCGCTGTGCAATGAGCACTGTTTAATCCTTTCGGCGAAGAGTCCGCTATATGACTCTTGGCGGTACGACAGGTGGCTGGCCCGTCGGGTCTGTTGAGTTGTGGGCGCCTCGGGCGAACACGCGGGAGGCGGTGCTGACGCGGGGGAGCCCGCCGTACCCGACGGACCCCGGTGACGGGGCCCGTCGGGCACGGCGGGCGGTAACTCAGTTAGACGCGACGACGCTTCGGCGGGCGGCAGCCGTTGTGCGCCTGGGGGGTGACGTCGTTGATCGAACCGACCTCGAGGCCTGCGGCCTGGAGCGAGCGGATCGCCGTCTCGCGACCCGAACCCGGGCCCTTGACGAAGACGTCGACCTTCTTGACACCGTGCTCCTGCGCCTGGCGGGCGGCGGACTCGGCGGCGAGCTGCGCGGCGAACGGGGTCGACTTGCGCGAGCCCTTGAAGCCGACGGCGCCGGACGAGGCCCAGCTCAGGACGGCGCCCGAGGGGTCGGTGATCGAGACGATCGTGTTGTTGAACGTGCTCTTGATGTGGGCCTGGCCCACGGCGACGTTCTTCTTCTCTTTGCGGCGGGGCTTACGCGCGGCCGTCTTCGGTGCTGCCAATTTTTTCTCCTACAACCTTGAGGGGCGTACGGCGGGAGCCGAGGCCTATCGAGCCTTCTTCTTGCCGGCGACGGTGCGCTTCGGGCCCTTGCGGGTACGAGCGTTCGTCTTGGTGCGCTGGCCGCGGACGGGGAGGCCGCGGCGGTGGCGGATGCCCTCGTAGCTACCGATCTCGACCTTGCGGCGGATGTCGGCGGCCACCTCGCGGCGGAGGTCACCCTCGACCTTGTAGTTGCCCTCGATGTAGTCGCGGAGCAGGACGAGCTGGTCGTCCGTGAGGTCCTTGACGCGGATGTTGCCGTCGATCTCGGTCTCGGCGAGAGTCTTGAGCGCGCTGGTGCGGCCGACTCCGTAGATGTAGGTCAGTGCGACTTCGACGCGCTTGTCGCGCGGGATGTCAACGCCTGCTAGACGTGCCATGATGGCCTCTTTTCAGAGATGGTGGAGGTCTGTCACAGCACCGGTGCCCGGGCCTCCGACCCGGGGTGTCCCCCGCCTCCGACCACCCTGTCGGGCTTCCGTGACGAGTTCTGGTGCTGCTGGGAGGGTGTTGCTGTGTGACCCGGCTCGGCCGGGTCGGCATCGGCACGTCGCCGGAGCGACGGACGAGTCAGCCCTGACGCTGCTTGTGGCGCGGGTTGCTCTTGCAGATGACCATGACGTTGCCCTTGCGGCGGATGACCTTGCAGTGCTCGCAGATGGGCTTGACGCTGGGGTTGACCTTCATTGCTGATTCCTTGATCTCGCTGGCTTCGTGCCCCACGGGTGCGTGGGGCCGTTCCTTTCCAGCACGCCCTACTTGTAGCGGTAGACGATCCGGCCGCGGGTCAGGTCGTAGGGGCTGAGCTCCACGATCACACGGTCTTCGGGCAGGATGCGGATGTAGTGCTGCCGCATCTTGCCGGAGATGTGCGCGAGGACCCTGTGTCCGTTGGTCAACTCAACGCGGAACATCGCGTTGGGCAGAGCTTCGATCACTGCGCCTTCGATTTCGATGACACCGTCTTTTTTGGCCATAGCCTCACTGTCGCTAAGAATAGGGGTGTTGGTCGTGCGGGGATGCGATGCCCAGGCGCGCAGAAACGCACACGGAACACCAAAGGTCGATCCTAGGTGATGCCGGTATAGTTCAGCAACCCGGCTGGTCAACCCGACACGCCGGAGCACCCGCCGACCTCTGCCGCCCACCTCGGCCGTCGTCTCGTCGGGTACGCGTCACGACTGCCGGGAGCACCATGCCTGACCGCTCGACCACCCCCTCCTCCCCTCGAGGGGTCGCTCGTCACGGCCGACTCCGCCGCCGCGGCCCCGTCCGCATGCTCCTGGGGCTCGTCGCCGGGACGATGGCCGTCGTGCTCGTGAGCGGCGTGTCCGTCGCGGCCATCGCGGTCCGCTCCGCGACCTCGGGCGTGCAGACGGTCTCTCTCGGCAACGAGGACGAGGTCGCCGGGGTCGACATCTCGGCCATCCAGGGCGGCGCCAACATCCTGCTGGTGGGCAGCGACGAACGCGACGACGGCAGCCAGGTCGACGCCGGCGAGGTCGACGGCATCCGCAACGACGTGACGATCCTGGCCCACCTCTCGGCGGACCACACCCAGCTGACGGCCGTGAGCTTCCCCCGCGACCTGATGATCGACGTACCCGAATGCGTCGGCGACGACGGCCAGGTGTACCCGGCCGAGGACTACGTGCAGTTCAACACGACCCTCGGACGCGGTGGCCTCTCGTGCACCGTCAAGACGGTCGAGGGCATGACCGGACTGGCGATCCCCTACGCCGGCAAGATCACCTTCGACGGCGTCATCGAGATGTCCAACGCCATCGGTGGCGTCGACGTGTGCGTCACGCGGACGATCCGGGACACCGACTCGGGCATCGACCTGACCGCGGGCACCCACACCCTGCAGGGCGCCGAGGCCCTCGCCTTCTTGCGGACCCGACACGGCGTCGGCGACGGGAGCGATATCGCGCGCATCAGCTCGCAGCAGGTCTTCCTGTCGTCGATGATGCGCAAGATCATCTCGGGCGGCACCCTCGGTGACGTGACGACTCTCTACAAACTCGCGTCGGCCGCCCTGAGCAACATGACGTTGTCGTCCACCCTCGACTCCCCCGACACGCTCGTGCGCCTGGCCCTCGCGCTGAAGGACATCCAGCCCGCGGGGATCGTCTTCGTCCAGTACCCGGTCGTCGACGATCCGCGGGACCCGAACAGGGTGGTGCAGTCCACGACCGACGCCGCCGCCCTGAACGCCGCCCTGAACGCCGACCAGAAGTTCACCCTCGGCGACGACAGCGCCGGACGTGGCTCCGTCTCGGACGGAACGGCCCCGGTCGCGACCACGCCCCCCGCCGCACCGAGCGAGACGTCGACGCCGTCCGACACGACGTCGGAGTCCTCCGTGCCGGCCGCCCCGGCTGCGACGGAGGCGCCGACGACCACGCTGCCCTCGACCATCACGGGCCAGTCGGCGGCCGAGGCCACCTGCAGCGTCGGCTCGTCCCGCTGAGCCGCACCGCGCCTCCTCGCGTCGTCGGCGTGAGCCGAGGAGGCGCGGGTCAGGCGATCGGGACGGGTGTCACTCCCAGCGGAGACAGACCCGCAGCGCCGCCGTCCTGTGCCGTGAGCACCCAGATGCCGCCGTCGTGCACCGCGATCGAGTGCTCCCAGTGCGCGGCCATCGAGCCGTCGCGCGTGCTGACGGTCCACCCGTCGTCGTGGGTCACGGTGTCGATTCCGCCCGACGTGACCATGGGCTCGATGGCGATCACGAGGCCGGGCCGGACGGCGGGGCCACGTCCGCGGACGCGGTAGTTGAACACCGGCGGGTCCTCGTGCATCGAACGACCGATGCCGTGGCCGGTGTAGTCCTCGATGATGCCGAAGTCGCCCTGCCCGTCGATGTAGTCCTCGATGGCGCCCCCCACCTCGTTGAGGTGCGAGGCTGACGCCAGCGCGGCGATGCCGTGCCAGAGGGACTGCTCGGTGACCTCGTTCAACCGACGACGCTCGGCCACCACGTCAGGGCGGTCGGCATCGTCCAGGACGAAACTCCGTGCGCTGTCGCCGTTCCAGCCGTCGAGTTGCGCTCCGCTGTCGACGGAGACGAGGTCCCCCGCCGCCAGCACGCGCGAACCGGGGATGCCGTGCACGACCTCGTCACCGACCGACGCACACACCGTGTGACGGTAGCCGGGCACCAACATGAAGTTGGGTTCTCCCCCACCGTCTCGGATGACGGCTTCGGCGACGGCGTCGAGTTCGAGCGTGGACACGCCGGGACGAACGGCGGACTGGACGGCGTCGAGCGACGCGGCCGTCAACAGCCCCGGCGCGACCAGACGTCTGAGTTCGTCGGCCGTCTTGTAGATGCCGGAGCGGCGGAACGCCACGAGGTCAGGAGGCCGAGGCGACGGACGTGAAGCCGCGAGCGGCCAAGGCCGACTCGATGCGCCCGGCGACCTCGTCGATGCTGCCCAGACCGTCGACCTCGACGAGGATGCCTCGATCTCGGTACGAGTCGATCAGGGGTGCGGTCTCGCGGAGGTAGACGTCCTGGCGGTGGCGGATGGCGTCCTCGGTGTCGTCGGAACGACCCTGGTCGACGGCACGCCGGCGCAGTCGCTCGACGATCTCGTCCCGCTCGGCGACCAGCTGGACGACGGTCGTCAAGGACTGCCCCTGCGCAGCGAGGTGCTCGTCGAGGAATTGGACCTGCTGCAGCGTGCGTGGGTAGCCGTCGAGGAGGAAGCCCTCGCTCGCATCGGCCTGCGACAGCCGGTCGGAGATGAGCTCGTTGGTGAGGCTGTCCGGTACGTAGTCGCCCGCGTCGAGGATCGCCTTGACCTTGAGACCGAGCTCGGTCTCGTTCTTGACGTTGGCGCGGAAGATGTCGCCGGTCGAGATCGCGGGGATGCCCAACGACTCGGCGATCGCGACCGCCTGGGTGCCCTTGCCGGCCCCGGGGGGACCGACGATGAGGAGGCGCGGGCTGAGTCGGGTCTCAGCGGCGCTCATCGGAGCAGGCCCTCGTAGTGACGCTGCTGCAGCTGCGAGTCGATCTGCTTGACCGTCTCGAGGCCGACGCCCACGATGATCAAGATGCTGGCGCCTCCGAAGGGGAAGTTCTGGTTCGCACCGACCGTGGCCAACGCGATCAGCGGGATGAGCGCGATGATGCCGAGGTACAGGGCACCGGGCAGCGTCACACGCGTCAGGACGTAATCGAGGTACTCGGCCGTGGGGCGACCGGCCCGGATGCCCGGGATGAACCCACCGTACTTCTTCATGTTGTCGGCGACCTCTTCGGGGTTGAAGGTGATCGCGACGTAGAAGTAGGTGAACCCGACGATGAGGGCGAAGTACAACACCATGTAGAGCGGGTTGTCGCCCGAGGTGAGGTTGGCCTGCACCCAGCTGACCCAGGCGGGCGGAGCCGTTCCGTCGGAGGGTTGGTTGAACTGGGCGACGAGGGCCGGGAGGTAGAGCAGCGACGAGGCGAAGATGACCGGCACGACGCCGGCCATGTTGACCTTGATCGGGATGTACGTGTTGTTGCCACCATACGTGCGCCGCCCGACCATGCGTTTGGCGTACTGGACGGGGATCCGCCGTTGGGACTGCTCGACGAAGACCACGAGCGCCATGATGATCAGTCCGACCGCGATGACGAGGAGGAAGATCTCGAAGCTGCGCGACTGCGCGATGCTCCAGAGGGCCGTCGGGAAGCGGGCGGCGATCGAGGTGAAGATCAGCAGCGACATGCCGTTGCCGATGCCGCGCTCGGTGATGAGTTCGCCCATCCACATGATGAGGCCGGTACCGGCGGTCATCGTGACGACCATGAGCATGACGGCGTACCAGGCGTCGTTCGTGATCAGCTGGCTGCACTCCGCGATGCCGGACGAACCGAACAGGGCACCCGAGCGGGCCACGGTGATGAGCGTCGTCGACTGGAGGACACCGAGAGCGATGGTGAGGTACCGCGTGTACTGCGTGAGCTTCGCCTGCCCGGACTGGCCCTCTTTGTAGAGGGTGTCGAAGTGAGGGATGACCACGCGCAGCAACTGCACGATGATCGACGAGGTGATGTAGGGCATGATGCCCAACGCGAACACGGACAGCTGCAGCAGAGCGCCGCCGCTGAACAGGTTGACGAGCTCGTAGAGACCCGAGGTGCCCTGGTTGCCCGCGAGACAGGCCTGCACGTTCTGGTAGTCGACGAACGGCGCGGGGATGAAGCTCCCCAACCGGAAGAGCGCGATGATGCCGAGCGTGAACCCGATCTTGCGACGCAGGTCGGGGGTGCGCATGATGCGCGCGACAGCTCTGAACACGTGGGGCCTCCCGGTATGAAGGATAGACGACTGATGGGGGTGGCCCTGTCGGACCACCCCCTCAGGTGATTTTTACTTGCTGACGGACCCGCCGGCGGCGACGATCTTGTCCTCGGCGGAGCCGGAGACCTTGTCGACCGCGACGGTGAGCTTGACGCTCAGGTCGCCCTGTCCGAGGACCTTGACCTTCTCGTTCTTCCGAACGGCACCCTTGGCGACGAGGTCACCGACGGTGACGTCACCACCCTGCGGGTAGAGCTCGTTCAGCTTCTCGAGGTTGACCACCTGGTACTCGACGCGGAACGGGTTCTTGAACCCGCGCAGCTTCGGAGTACGCATGTGGAGCGGCATCTGGCCACCCTCGAATCCGACCTTGACCTGGTACCGGGCCTTCTGACCCTTGGTGCCACGACCGGCCGTCTTACCCTTCGAGCCCTCACCACGGCCGACGCGCGTCTTCGCCTTCTTGGCACCGGGAGCCGGACGAAGGTGGTGCACCTTGAGCACCTGGGGACGCGCGACGTCGTCGGAGGACGTCGTCGAGGCGGGAGCGGCCTTGGTGGTCGAACCCGTCGAAGCAGCGGCCTTGTCGGCTGCGGGCTTCTTGGCGGCAGCCTTGGGAGCTGCTGCCTTGGTGGTCGTCGCCTTGGGGGCGGCGGCCTTCTTCGGGGCGGCCTTCGCGGCGGCCTCGTTCTTCTCGTCAGCCATTAGTCAATCTCCTCGACCTTCACGAGGTGGGCGACCGTGTTGACGTAGCCGCGGTTCTGCTTGGTGTCCTCGCGAACGACCGACTGGCCGATGCGCTTGAGGCCCAGGCTCCGCAGCGTGTCACGCTGGTTCTGCTTCTCGCTGATTACGGACTTGATCTGGGTCACCTTGAGGTTGGCGGCCATCAGGCACCTGCCTTCTCGGTCGCGGCGGTACGAGCTGCCTGCTCGGCACGGACCATGAAGGCCGGCATGACAGCGTCGATGTCGAGTCCACGACGGGCGGCGACGGCACGCGGCTCTTCGAGCTGCTGCAACGCCTCGACCGTGGCGTGGACGATGTTGATCGTGTTCGACGAACCGAGCGACTTGCTCAGGACGTCGTGCACGCCGGCGCACTCGAGCACGGCGCGGACGGGACCACCGGCGATGACACCGGTACCGGCCGAGGCCGGACGCAGCATGACGACGCCTGCAGCGGCTTCACCCTGCACGGGGTGCGGGATCGTGTTGCCGATGCGCGGGACGCGGAAGAAGTTCTTCTTTGCCTCTTCGACGCCCTTGCTGATGGCCGTGGGGACCTCTCGGGCCTTGCCGTAGCCGACACCGACCAGTCCGTTGCCGTCACCGACGACGACGAGTGCGGTGAAGCTGAAGCGACGACCGCCCTTGACGACCTTCGACACGCGGTTGATCGTGACGACGCGCTCCAGGAACTGGCTCTTGTCGTCACGGTCGCCGCGTCCGCGGCCACCCTGGTTGCGGTCACCGCGACCCTGGCCGCCACGGCGGTCGGTGCGACCACCCTCGCGGTTGTTCGACTCCGAGCCGGCAGCGGTCTCGACGGGACGCTCGACGACGGCCTCAGCCGGTGCCTTGGTCGCTTCGGTCTCTGCGGGGGGAGTGGTGTTCGTAGCGTCGCTCACAGGTTCAAACCAGCCTCTCGGGCGCCTTCGGCGATGGCCGCGACGCGTCCGGCGTACTTGTTGCCGCCGCGATCGAACACGACGGCCTCGATGCCCGCAGCCTTCGCACGCTCGGCGACGAGCTCGCCGACCTTGCGGGACTTCGCGGTCTTGTCACCGTCGAACGTACGCAGGTCGGCCTCGAGGGTCGATGCGCTGGCGACGGTGAAGCCCTTGCTGTCGTCGACGACCTGCACGAACACGTGCCGGGCCGAACGGGTGACGACGAGACGGGGGCGCTCTTCGGTGCCCACGACCTTCTTGCGCAGGCGGGTGTGACGGCGCTTGGTGGCAGCCGACTTGCTTTTTCCTCGTGTACCGAGACCCATGATTACTTACCTGACTTTCCGGCCTTGCGGCGGACGACCTCGCCGGCGTAGCGGACACCCTTGCCCTTGTAGGGCTCGGGCTTGCGCAGCTTGCGGATGTTGGCAGCCATCTCGCCGACGGCCTGCTTGTCGATCCCGACGACGGTGAGCTTGTTGTTGCCCTCGACCGTGAAGCTGATGCCCGCGGGCGGCTCGACGGTGATGGGGTGCGAGTAGCCCAGGGCGAACTCGACGTTCGAGCCCTTGGCCTGGACGCGGTAACCGGTTCCGACGACTTCGAGGCCCTTGGTGTAGCCCTCGGTGACGCCGATGATCTGGTTGGCGATCAGGGTGCGCGTGAGGCCGTGGAGCGAACGCGACTCGCGCTCGTCGTCCGGACGGGTCACGACGACCGTGCCTTCTTCGATCTTGGCTTCGATGGGGCTCTTGACGACGAGCGACAGCTCACCCTTGGGGCCCTTGACGCTGACGGCCTGGCCGTCGATCTTCACGTCGACCCCGGCAGGGATCGAGATGGGGAGTCTTCCGATTCGAGACATGACGAGTTACCACACGTAGGCGAGGACTTCTCCGCCTACGCCCTTCTTCTGGGCCTCACGGTCGGTCAACAGACCGGAGGAAGTCGACAGGATGGCGACACCGAGGCCACCGAGCACCTGGGGGATCTCGGTCGACTTGGCGTAGACGCGGAGGCCGGGCTTCGACACGCGCTTGATGCCCTTGATGGAGCGCTCACGGGCGGGGCCGTACTTGAGGTCGATCGTGAGGGTCTGGCCGACGCGGGCGTCTTCGACCTTCCACGACTCGATGAAACCCTCGCGCTTGAGGATCTCGGCGATGTGGGACTTGAGCTTGCTGCTCGGGAGCGACACGGTCTCGTGGAAAGCCGAGTTCGCGTTGCGCAGTCTGGTCAGCAGGTCTGCGACCGGATCTGTCATCGTCATGCGGTTTGTCACTTTCTCGTCCGGTTTCGACATCCGGTACACCGGGTGCCGACCTGGGCGATCGATTGGTCGACGAGCGGTTCTCGTCGACCTCAGGGGAACGGCCGGCAACTCTACGAGAGAGTTGCCGACCGGACGATCTTAGTTGGCCGAGTCGGCCGAACGGAACGGGAACCCGAGCGCCTTGAGCAGCGCGCGACCCTCGTCGTCGTTCTTGGCGGTCGTGACGACGGTGATGTCGAAGCCACGGACGCGGTCGATGCGGTCCTGGTCGATCTCGTGGAACATGCTCTGCTCGTTGAGACCGAAGGTGTAGTTGCCGTTTCCGTCGAACTGGCGGTCGCTCAGACCGCGGAAGTCGCGGATGCGGGGCAGCGCCAGCGACAGCAGTCGGTCGAGGAACTCCCAGGCGCGGTCACCGCGGAGCGTGACGTGGGCACCGATCGGCTGGCCCTCGCGCAGCTTGAACTGCGCGATGGACTTGCGTGCCTTGGTGACCTGGGGCTTCTGGCCGGTGATGGCCGTCAGGTCCTTGATGGCACCGTCGATGATCTTGCTGTCGCGAGCGGCCTCACCGACACCGGTGTTGACGACGATCTTCACGAGCCCGGGCACCTGGTGCACGTTCGTGAAGCCGAAGTCGGACTTCAACTGCTCGATGATCTCGGCGCGGTACTTGGCCTTCAGCCGCGGGAGGGCCGTGGCGGCCTGCGTGGTGGTGTCGGTCATCAGAGGTTCTCACCAGACTTCTTGGCGTAACGGACGCGAACGGTCTTGGACACGCCGTCCTTGGTGACCGTCTCTTCGCGGAAGCCGACGCGGGTGGGCTTCTTGGTCTTGGGGTCGACGACGGCGACGTTCGACACGTGGATCGGAGCCTCGTGCGTCTCGATGCCACCGGTCTTGGAACCACGCTGGGTCTGGCCGACGCGCACGTGCTTGGTCACGAAGTTGACGCCTTCGACGACCACGCGGTTGCGCTCGACGAGCACCTCGAGGACCTTGCCCTGCTTGCCGCGGTCTCCGCCGCGGGCCTGCGAGGCACCGGTGATGACCTGCACGAGGTCACCCTTCTTGATGTTTGCCATGACTTAGATAACCTCCGGCGCCAGCGAGATGATCTTCATGAACTTCTTGTCGCGGAGTTCGCGACCGACCGGTCCGAAGATGCGGGTTCCGCGGGGGTCTCCGTCGGCCTTCAGGATCACTGCGGCGTTCTCGTCGAACTTGATGTAAGAGCCGTCCGGACGACGGACCTCTTTCTTGGTGCGAACGATGACGGCCTTGACGACGTCACCCTTCTTCACGTTGCCACCGGGGATGGCGTCCTTCACCGTGGCGACGATGACGTCACCCAGGCCGGCGTAACGACGGCCGGAGCCACCGAGCACGCGGATGGTGAGGATCTCTTTTGCCCCGGTGTTGTCGGCGATCTTGAGGCGGGATTCTTGCTGAATCACTTGTGTCTCCTTCTACGCAAGCAGGCCGCGAGGCCTACTTCGCCTTCTCGAGGATCTCGACCAGGCGCCAGCGCTTGGAGGCGCTGAGCGGACGGGTCTCGCTGATCACGACGAGGTCGCCGACGCCGGCCGAGTTGGCCTCGTCGTGGACCTTGACCTTGGACGTGCGGCGGATGACCTTGCCGTACAGGGGGTGCTTCACGCGGTCCTCGACCTCGACGACGATGGTCTTCTCCATCTTGTCGCTGGTCACGTAGCCGCGACGCGTCTTGCGGTAGCCGCGGACCTCGACGGCAGCCGAGTCGACCTCGGTCTTGTTCTCGGTGGCCATTACTTGCTCTCCTCGGCGGTCTCGTCAGCCGTCTCGGCCGGCTTGTCAGCCTTCTTGGTCGACTTCTTGGCGGCCTTGGGGGCCGCCTCGACCGGGGCGGGGGTGGCACGGATGCCGAGCTCGCGCTCACGCAGGACCGTGTAGATGCGAGCGATGTCGCGCTTCACGGCACGCAGGCGGCCGTGGCTCTCGAGCTGGCCGGTGGCCGACTGGAAGCGGAGGTTGAAGAGTTCTTCCTTCGCCTTCTTCAGCTCATCGACGAGACGCTCGTCTTCGAATGTGTCGAGCTCGACAGGACGGAGCTCCTTGGAACCGATCGCCATTATGCGTCGCCCTCCTCGCGCTTGATGATGCGTGCCTTGAGGGGCAGCTTGTGGATTGCGCGAGTGAGTGCCTCTTTGGCGATCTCCTCGCTCACGCCGCTGAGCTCGAAGAGCACGCGACCCGGCTTGACGTTCGCGACCCACCACTCGGGCGAGCCCTTACCGGAACCCATGCGGGTCTCGGCGGGCTTCTTCGTGAGGGGACGGTCGGGGTAGATGTTGATCCACACCTTTCCGCCACGCTTGATGTGACGCGTCATGGCGATACGAGCGGACTCGATCTGACGGTTGGTCACGTAAGCGGGCGTGAGGGCCTGGATGCCGTACTCACCGAAGCTGACCTTGGTGCCACCAGTGGCCTGGCCGCTACGGCCGGGGTGGTGCTGCTTGCGGTGCTTGACACGACGGGGGATAAGCATGGTTACGCCTCAGCTCCTGTGGTGGCGGGTGCCTTCTGCTCGCGGGGAGCGCGGTCGCCCCCGCCGCGGCGGGCGCCGTCACGGTCGTTGCGGCGCTCGGGGCGAGACGACTTCTGGTTCGCCTGCTCGCGCGCGAGCTCCTTGTTGGTGATGTCGCCCTTGTAGATCCAGACCTTGACACCGATGCGACCGAAGGTGGTCTTGGCCTCGTAGAAGCCGTAGTCGATGTTGGCGCGGAGCGTGTGCAGGGGCACGCGGCCCTCGCGGTAGAACTCCGAGCGGCTCATCTCGGCGCCGCCGAGACGGCCCGACACCTGGATGCGGACACCCTTGGCACCGGCACGCTGGGCGCCCTGGAGCCCCTTGCGCATCGCACGACGGAACGCCACGCGAGCAGCGAGCTGCTCGGCGATGCCCTGGGCGACGAGCTGGGCCTCGGCCTCGGGGTTCTTGACCTCGAGGATGTTGAGCTGGATCTGCTTGCTCGTGAGCTTCTCGAGGTCGCCGCGGATGCGCTCGGCCTCGGCGCCACGACGACCGATCACGATGCCCGGACGGGCCGTGTGGATGTCGACGCGGACGCGGTCACGGGTGCGCTCGATCTCGATCTTCGCCACGCCGGCGCGGTCGAGCGAGGTCTTCAGCAGGGTGCGGATCTTGACGTCCTCGGCGACGTAGTCGCTGTAACGCTGTCCCGGCTTCGTGCTGTCGGTGAACCACCGCGACACGTGGTCGGTGGTGATGCCCAGACGGAAGCCGTACGGGTTGACTTTCTGGCCCATTACTTGCTCGCCTTCTTCGTAGCGTCGGCAGCCTCGACCTCATCAGGCGTCGAGAGGACGATCGTGATGTGGCTGGTGCGCTTCAGGATCTTGAAGGCGCGGCCCTGTGCACGCGGCTGGAACCGCTTGAGGGTGGCGCCCTGGTCGACGAATGCACGACTGATGTACAGGTCCTGCTCGTCGAGGTAGCTGTTCGAGGCGTCCGCCTTCACCCGGGCGTTGGCCATGGCCGACGCGACGAGCTTGTAGACGGGCTCGCTGGCGCCCTGAGGTGCGAACTTCAGGATCGCCAGAGCCTCGGCGGCCTGCTTGCCGCGGATCAGGTTGACGACACGACGGGCCTTCATGGGGGTGACGCGGATGTGACGCACGCGTGCGATCGACTCCACCATTTCTCTCCTCCTTCACGTCGCCGCGTTAGCGGCGACGACCCTTCTTGTCGTCCTTCACGTGACCACGGAAGGTGCGGGTGGGCGCGAACTCACCGAGCTTGTGGCCGATCATGCTCTCGGTCACGAACACGGGGATGTGCTTGCGTCCGTCGTGCACAGCGATGGTGTGCCCAAGCATGTTGGGGACGATCATCGAACGGCGCGACCAGGTCTTGATGACGTTCTTGGTGCTGGCCTCGTTCTGCGAGACGACCTTGCGAAGCAGGTGGTCGTCAACGAAGGGGCCCTTCTTAAGACTGCGTGGCATCTTCTACAACTCCTACTTACGCTTCTTGCCAGCGTTACGACGACGGACGATGAGCTTGTCGCTCTCTTTGTTGGGGTGACGCGTGCGGCCCTCTTTCTGGCCCCACGGGCTGACCGGGTGGCGTCCACCGGAGGTCTTGCCCTCACCACCACCGTGCGGGTGGTCGACGGGGTTCATGGCGACACCACGCACGGTCGGGCGGACGCCCTTCCAGCGCATGCGGCCGGCCTTGCCCCAGTTGATGTTCGACTGCTCGGCGTTGCCGACCTCGCCGATCGTGGCGCGGCAGCGGGCGTCGACGTTGCGGACCTCGCCCGACGGCAGACGGAGCTGCGCGTAGGGGCCGTCCTTGGCGACGAGACGCACCGAGGCACCGGCCGAGCGGGCCATCTTCGCGCCTCCACCGGGCTTGAGCTCGATGGCGTGGATGACGGTACCGACCGGGATGTTCTTGAGCGGCAGGTTGTTTCCGGGCTTGATGTCGGCGCCGGCACCCGACTCGACGACGTCGCCCTGCTTCAGCTTGTTCGGCGCGATGATGTACCGCTTGGTGCCGTCCACGAAGTGCAGGAGCGCGATGCGAGCCGTGCGGTTGGGGTCGTACTCGATGTGAGCGACCTTGGCGTTGACGCCGTCCTTGTCGTTGCGACGGAAGTCGATGACGCGGTACTGGCGCTTGTGGCCACCACCGATGTGACGGGTCGTGATGCGGCCGGCGTTGTTACGGCCACCGGACTTCGAGAGCGGGCGCAGCAGCGACTTCTCGGGCGTCGAACGCGTGATCTCCGCGAAGTCGGCGACCGACGAACCGCGGCGACCCGGGGTCGTGGGCTTGTAGTTACGAATTGCCATGATTTATGCCTCTGCTCCCTAGCCGACAGCCGTGAAGATGTCGATGGAACCGGACTTCAGCGTGACGATGGCGCGCTTGGTGTCCTTGCGCTTGCCGGTGCCGAAGCGGGTGCGACGGGTCTTGCCCGTTCGGTTGAGCGTGTTGATGCTGTCGACCTTGACGTCGAAGATCTTCTCGATGGCGAGCTTGATCTCGGTCTTGTTCGAACGCGGGTCCACGAGGAAGGTGTACTTGCCCTGGTCGATCAGGGAGTAGCTCTTCTCGGAGACGACGGGCGCGATGATGACGTCGCGGGGGTCTTTTCCGTAGCCGCTCATGCGGTGGCCTCCTTCTTGGTCTTCGAGGCGACGAAGCCGTCGAAGGCGCTCTTCGTGAAGACGATGTCGTCGCTGACGAGGACGTCGTAGGCGTTCAGCTGGTCGAACGTGATCACGTGGACCGTGGGCACGTTGCGGACGCTCTTGAGGGTCAGCGTGTCGTCGCGGTCGGTGACGATCAGGACGTGCTTGCTCGAGGCGATCGACGCGAGCAGCTCGAGAGCGACCTTGGTCGAGATCGAGTCGGCGACGAAGCTCTCGACGACGTGGACGCGGGCGCCACGAGCGCGGTCGGACAAAGCACCGAGCAGGGCTGCGGCGATCATCTTCTTGGGGGTGCGCTGGGCGTAGTCGCGGGGCTGCGGGCCGTGGACGATGCCACCGCCGGTCATCTGAGGAGCGCGGATCGAACCCTGACGGGCGCGGCCGGTGCCCTTCTGCTTGAACGGCTTGCGACCGGCGCCGGAGACCTCGCCGCGACGCTTGGTCTTGTGCGTGCCCTGACGTGCGGCGGCCTGCTGGGCGACGACGACCTGGTGGATGAGCGGGACGTTCGTGACGACGTCGAAGAGCTCGACGGGGAGCTCGACCGTGCTGGTCTTCTGGCCCTTGGCGTCGACGACGTCGACCGAAGCGGCCGATGCGGTAGTGGTGGCCATGAGCTACTTCCCCTTCACGGCGGTGCGGACGAAAACGATGCGGCCACGAGCACCGGGGACGGCGCCCTTGACGAGCAGCAGACCCTTCTCGGCGTCGACGGCGTGCACCGTGAGGTTGAGGATGGTGACGCGCTCGCCACCCATGCGACCGGCCATGCGCATGCCCTTGAAGACACGGCTGGGGGTCGAGGAGGCACCGATCGAACCGGGCTTGCGGTGGTTGCGGTGCGCACCGTGCGAGGCGCTGACGCCCTTGAAGTTGTGACGCTTCATGACACCGGCGAAGCCCTTGCCCTTGGACGTTCCGACGACGTCGACCTTCTGGCCGGCTTCGAAGGTGTCGACCGTGAGCTCCTGGCCGAGTGCGTACTCGGCGGCGTCGGCGGTGCGGACCTCGGTGAGGTGGCGACGGGGGGTGACGCCCGCGGCGTCGAAGTGACCCGTGGAGGGCTTGTTCGACTTGCGGGGGTCGATCTGGCCGGCCGCGATCTGGACGGCGGTGTAGCCGTCCTTCTCGAGCGAGCGGACCTGGGTCACGACGTTCGGGGCGATCTCGACGACGGTGACGGGGACGAGCTTGTTGTTCTCGTCCCAGACCTGGGTCATGCCGAGCTTCTTGCCGAGCAGGCCCTTGACGTTCTTGGTGGTGCTGATGGTCATGGTCGCCCCCCTACAGCTTGATCTCGATGTTGACGTCGGCAGGCAGGTCGAGACGCATGAGCGAGTCGACGGCCTTCGGCGTCGGGTCGACGATGTCGATGAGGCGCTTGTGCGTGCGCTTCTCGAAGTGCTCGCGCGAGTCCTTGTACTTGTGGGGCGAACGGATCACGACGACCACGTTCTTCTCGGTCGGGAGCGGCACGGGGCCGACGACCGTAGCGCCCGCGCGGGTGACCGTGTCGACGATCTTGCGCGCGGAAGTGTCGATGACCTCGTGGTCGTACGACTTAAGTCGGATGCGGATCTTCTGTCCCGCCATGTGTGACTCTCTCTCGTTCGGACGTCGCGCACCTCGGGGGCCGCCTGACGCTGTTCGCTGGGCGAACATCTGTTGGCACTACGTGTCTCTCGCGTACCGCTGTTCTTGTGTCAATCCATCTGCCAAAACCGGCCGGTGCCCGCGAGGAAGGACCCGGGGAGGGCCATCTTCGCCACCGCCACCCGCACCCGGGGCTTCGCCTCGGCACACCGCGACCTGAGGTCACGGCGGTGGTTTCGTTGTGAGATGCGTCCTGCTACCCGCGGCCCAGACGCCTTGCGTCTGTGCACTGCCTGGCAGTGATCCGACACCCGGCGCAGAGGCCAGGCTCGAAATGTTGAACTAGACGATTTTGCCACACGCCTGCATTTGCTGCAACCCGGGCGTGTCGCGGATGTCAGACGGCTTCGACGACCGGTGCAGGCCGGAACCACGGCGGGTAGACGGCGACGCGCGGCGCCTCGGCTCCCAGCCCGGCGAGCGTCTCCTTCACGGCGTCGCGGACCTTGTCGTTCGGGACGCCGACGAGCGTCACCGAGGAGAAGGGCACGGAACCGGGCACGAGCACTTCTGGAGCGAGCAGGTCGGGGTCCTTGAGGCTGAACCGCCGCACCATCGGCGATGCGTCGTCGAGCCCTGCGGCCGCACGCATGCCCTCGACGGCCGCGTCACCCTCGGTCACGACGAAGTCGTCGCCGAGCGAGGCGACGGGAACGACGAGCATGACGAAATCGATGGCACGGGCCTCACGTGCCGCATCAGACCACTCGTAGCCCTCGGCTCCGGTACGGACGGCGTCCCAGGCGGTCGCATGAGGCGACAGGGAGAACGGCACGTGCGCGGCGACGGGCTGACCCGACGCGGTCGTGACGGAGGCGCGGAGGGCCCGCGTCGCCTCGGAGCTGACGTCGAGCACGGGAGTCGCGCCGGCCTGCAGCGCGCCGGCCTCGAGGATGCCGGGCAGGTTGGACACGTGCGTCCAGTGGTAGGCACGCTGGGTCGAGAACTCGGGGACGGGTGTGGCGGCCGCCTGCGCGGCCACGGCGACGGCGGCCGAGTCACGGGCGAGTGCGGGCGTGCTGCGCAGCGACTCGGGCTTGCGGTTGGAGGGGCGGCGGCGGGTGGTGACCGACCGTGCGGCGGTCGAGGGCATGCCGTCGGCGACGCCCTCGCGCTTGCGGGGAGCGCAGATGTCGCACAACTCTCGCTCGAATCCGTGGATGCACTCGTCAGTCACTGCAGTTGTTCCTCTCGGGCGACCCGAACGGGACGCGACCCTCTAGGTTACGTCACGACGCGCACCGTTCGCAGACCGTGGACCACCTCGGGTGTGCGACGGCTCAGCGGAACAGCAATGCCCGGACCTCGGATTCGGCCGCGTGCAGGCGGGCCGGATCGATGGTCTCCCCGTGCCGGTACGCATCCACCAGCCGGGGATCGACGTACGACGACTTCGCGATGGCCGGGGTGTTGCCGAGCACGGCGGCGGCGACCCGCATCGCCTGGGCGAGGGACTTCGACTGCCGGGAGGCCGACGCCTGCGGCCCGGAGCGGGCCAGGCTGACGGCGGCGGCGACGGTGCCGTGCAGGGTGCGGAAGTCCTTGGCGGTGAACTCGTCGCCGGCCCTCTCCTTGACGTAGTCGTTGATCTCGGTCGCTCGTAGCGGGTGCCAGGCCGCGCGCGCCTCCCCCGCTCCCCCGCCGTCGGCCTTCCAGGCGAGCAACCGGGCCCGCCCGCCCCGCCGCTTGAGGCTGCGGACGACGGCCGCGAGGTCGGCGTCGTGGATCTCGGAGTCCCAGTCCTGGCCGCTCTTGCCGGGGAACGCCAGCGACACCGTGTCGCCGGAGACGGTCGCGTGCGCGCAGAGCAGGGTCGACAACCCGTGGCTGCCGTGCTCCTGCGCGTAGCGCTCGGAGCCCACCCGGAGGGAGCCCGTGTCGAGCATGCGGAAGGCAGCGGCCAGGACCCGCTCACGGCCGGCCCCCTGGACGCGCAGGTCGTGCGTCACGAATCGGCGGGCGGTCGGCAGCGACTCGGCCAGGGCGAGTGCCCGGTCGAACTTGATGCGATCCTTCTGCTCACGCCACGTCGGGTGGTAGATGTACTGACGCCGACCCGCGGCGTCCACTCCCGTGGCCTGGATGTGGCCGTTCTCGTAAGGGGAGATCCAGACGTCGGTCCAGGCCGGTGGGATGGCGAGGTGCTCGATGCGGGCGCGCAGCTCGGCGTCGGCGACGGCGGTCCCGTCGGCCGTCCGGTACGAGAACCCTCGTCCTGCCCGGACCCGCGTCAGCCCGGGTCGGCTCGAATCGGTCCTCCGGAGGCGCGGCATCGGTCGAGTGAACACCGCGCGTCGTCGAGGGGCCTGGGCGGGGTACAGCGAAGCCCCCGCTCGACGGCGGGGGCATCGCTCACGCCCTACTGGTTGCCCAGCTTCTTGTCGGCCTGCTCCTTGGCCTGCTGGATCTTATTGGCGTGCTTGCCGCCGGTGGCCTTGTCGGCCGCGGAGGCGACCGCGTCGAGGATGTTGTCGCTGACACCCTCGGCCTTCTCGCTCTTGAGCGCCTCCTGGACCTTTCCGTCCTTGAGGAAGGCCTGGGCCTTCTTGGTGATGTCGTCGAAACCTGCCATGTCGTCCTCCCGTCGGCGCCGGTCCGTCCGACGTCTCCCCCATCGTGCCCTGCTGACGCGAAAGAGGCCAGGCCCCGAAGGGCCTGACCTCTCTCGTCAGATCAGCAGTTCTGTGTGAACAGGACTTACTTGTTGATCTTGGTGACCGTACCGGCACCGACCGTGCGACCACCCTCACGGATGGCGAAGCGCAGACCGGCTTCCATGGCGATCGGCTGGATCAGCTGGACGCTGATCTCGGTCGTGTCGCCGGGCATGACCATCTCGGTGCCCTCGGGCAGCGTGATGACACCCGTGACGTCGGTGGTGCGGAAGTAGAACTGCGGACGGTAGTTCGCGTAGAACGGGTTGTGACGCCCACCCTCGTCCTTCGACAGGATGTAGACGTTCGCCTCGAACTCGGTGTGCGGCGTGACCGAACCGGGCTTGACGACGACCTGGCCGCGCTCGACGTCCTCGCGCTTGGTGCCGCGGAGGAGGAGACCGGTGTTGTCGCCGGCCTGAGCCGAGTCGAGCAGCTTGCGGAACATCTCGATGCCGGTGACGGTGGTCTTGACGGTCGGGCGGATGCCGACGATCTCGACCTCTTCGTTGACGTTGAGCTGACCGCGCTCGACACGACCGGTGACGACGGTGCCACGACCGGTGATCGTGAAGACGTCCTCGATGGGCATGAGGAAGGGCTGGTCGGTGGCGCGAACGGGCTCGGGCACGTTCTCGTCGACGGCGTTCATCAGCTCGGCGACCGTCTCGGCCCACTTCTCGTCACCCTCGAGGGCCTTGAGAGCGGAGACCTGGACGATCGGGGCGTTGTCGCCGTCGAACTCCTGGCTCGAGAGGAGCTCGCGGACCTCGAGCTCGACGAGCTCCATGATCTCTTCGTCATCGACCATGTCGGCCTTGTTCAGCGCGACGACGATGTAGGGCACGCCGACCTGGCGGGCGAGCAGGACGTGCTCACGCGTCTGGGGCATGGGACCGTCGGTGGCGGCGACGACGAGGATCGCGCCGTCCATCTGAGCTGCACCGGTGATCATGTTCTTGACGTAGTCGGCGTGGCCGGGAGCGTCGACGTGAGCGTAGTGGCGCTTCTCGGTCTGGTACTCGACGTGCGAGATGTTGATCGTGATGCCGCGCTGCTTCTCTTCAGGCGAGTTGTCGATCTGGTCGAACGCCGACGCCGTGTTGAGGGTGGGGTACTTGTCGTGCAGGACCTTGGTGATCGCCGCGGTGAGCGTGGTCTTGCCGTGGTCGACGTGACCGATGGTTCCGATGTTGACGTGCGGCTTGGTCCGCTCGAACTTGGCCTTAGCCACTGTGGGTCCTCCTCAGGACTCGGTTGCAGTGCGGCCCGGGGGCCGGGTCGATGACCCGGCCTACCGGTCGCCCTGCGGATTGGTGTGTGTACATGTTACGCGGTCGTCGGACGACCACGCGGTTCAGGACTATTCGCCCTTGTTCTTCTGGATGATCTCTTCGGCGACGGCCGAGGGCACCTCTTGGTACGACTCGAACGTCATCGAGTAGACGGCCCGGCCCGAGGTCTTCGACCGCAGGTCTCCGACGTAACCGAACATCTCCGACAGCGGCACGCTGGCCCGAACGACCTTCACACCACTGGCGTCTTCCATCGACGAGATCTGCCCGCGTCGCGAGCTGAGGTCGCCGATGACGTCGCCCATGTATTCCTCGGGCGTACGGACCTCGACCGCCATGAGCGGCTCGAGGAGAACGGGCTGGGCCTTGCGAGCCGCCTCTTTGTAGGCGATCGACCCAGCGATCTTGAACGCCATCTCGGACGAGTCGACGTCGTGCGCCGCTCCGTCGAGCAGCAGCGCGCGGACGCCCACCGTCGGGTAGCCGGCGAGCACGCCGACCTGCATGGCGTCCTGGATGCCGGCATCGACCGAGGGGATGTACTCGCGGGGGATGCGGCCACCGGTGACCTTGTTGACGAACTCGTAGGTCGACTCGGCCGTGACCTCGAAGGGCTCGAGAGCGATCTGCACCTTGGCGAACTGACCCGAACCACCGGTCTGCTTCTTGTGGGTGTAGTCGTAGCGCTCGATGCCCTTCTTGAGGGTCTCGCGGTACGCGACCTGGGGCTTGCCCACGTTGGCCTCGACGTTGAACTCGCGCTTCATGCGGTCGACCAGGATGTCGAGGTGGAGCTCGCCCATGCCCTTGATGACCGTCTGGCCCGTCTCGGCGTTGAGCTCGACGCGGAACGTCGGGTCTTCTTCGGCGAGCTTCTGGATGGCCAGCGACAGCTTCTCTTGGTCGGCCTTGGTCTTCGGCTCGATCGCGACCTCGATGACGGGCTCGGGGAACGTCATCGACTCGAGGACGATCTGCTCGGACGGGTCGCAGAGGGTGTCACCCGTGGTGGTGAACTTGAGCCCGATGACGGCGTAGATGTGACCGGCGGTCACGCTGTCGACGGGGTTCTCCTTGTTCGAGTGCATCTGGAAGATCTTGCCGATGCGCTCTTTCTTGTCCTTGGTCGAGTTGATGACCTGGGCGCCGGACTCGATGGAGCCCGAGTAGACGCGGACGTAGGTGAGACGACCGAAGAAGGGGTGCACCGCGACCTTGAAGGCGAGAGCCGAGAAGGGCTCGGTCGACTCGGGCTTGCGGATGATGATCTTCTCGGCGTCGCGGACGTCGTGGCCCTCCATGGGAGGCACGTCGAGCGGCGAGGGCAGGTAGTCGATGACCGCGTCGAGCATGGGCTGCACGCCGCGGTTCTTGAAGGCCGAACCACAGAAGATCGGGTAGAGCTCGGAGTTGACCGTCATCTTGCGGACGGCGCCCTTGATCTCGGCGATCGTGAGCTCTTCGCCACCGAAGTACTTCTCGAGCAGCACGTCGTCGGACTCGGCGACGGTCTCGAGGAGCTTGGCGCGGTACTCCGCCGCCTTCTCCTTGAGGTCTTCGGGGATCTCTTCGATCTCGTACTTCGCACCCAGCTCGACGTCACCCTTGGCGTCACCACGCCACGTGAGGGCACGCATCTCGACCAGGTCGACGACGCCCTCGAAGGAGCTCTCGGCACCGATCGGGAGCTGCATCACCAGCGGCTTGGCGCCGAGGCGGTTGATGATCGTGTCGACCGTGAAGTAGAAGTCGGCGCCGAGCTTGTCCATCTTGTTGACGAAGCAGATGCGCGGCACGTCGTACTTGTCGGCCTGACGCCACACGGTCTCGGACTGGGGCTCGACGCCCTCTTTTCCGTCGAAGACGGCGACGGCACCGTCGAGCACGCGGAGCGAACGCTCGACCTCGACCGTGAAGTCGACGTGACCCGGGGTGTCGATGATGTTGATCTGGTTCTTGTTCCAGAAGCAGGTCGTCGCCGCCGAGGTGATCGTGATGCCACGCTCTTGCTCTTGCGCCATCCAGTCCATGGTGGCCGCACCGTCGTGCACCTCACCGATCTTGTGGGTGATGCCCGTGTAGTACAGGATGCGCTCGGTGGTGGTCGTCTTGCCAGCATCGATGTGCGCCATGATGCCGATGTTGCGGACCTTGTTCAGGTCGGTGAGCACGTCCTGTGCCACAGGTTCCTCCGAAGGGGTAGGTGGGGAAGTTGGGGGGACGAGGAGGTGCGGTGCGCGTCGTGCGCACACCGCGCCTCCTCGTGCCGGTTACCAGCGGTAGTGCGCGAAGGCCTTGTTCGACTCGGCCATCTTGTGAGTGTCTTCGCGACGCTTGACAGCGGCGCCCAGACCGTTCGACGCGTCGAGGATCTCGTTCATGAGACGCTCGGTCATCGTCTTCTCGCGACGGGCCTTGGCGTAGCTGGTGAGCCAGCGGAGGGCCAGGGTGTTGGCGCGGTGGGGCTTGACCTCGACGGGGACCTGGTAGGTCGAACCGCCGACGCGACGCGAGCGGACCTCGAGCGTGGGGCGCACGTTGTCGAGCGCCTTCTTCAGCGTGGCCACTGCATCTTGGTCGTTCTTGGCGGTGACGCCGGCGAGAGCACCGTAGACGATGCGCTCGGCCAGGCCCTTCTTGCCGTCGAGGAGGATCTTGTTGACGAGCTGGCTGACGATCGGCGCACCGTAGACCGGGTCGGCGACGACAGGGCGCTTGGGAGCGGGTCCTTTACGAGGCATTACTTCTTCTCTGCTTTCGCTCCGTAGCGGCTGCGGGCCTGCTTGCGGTTCTTGACGGCCTGGGTGTCGAGCGCGCCACGGACGATCTTGTAGCGCACGCCGGGGAGGTCTTTCACACGACCGCCGCGGACGAGCACCATCGAGTGCTCCTGCAGGTTGTGGCCCTCGCCGGGGATGTAGGCGGTGACCTCGGTGCCGTTGGAGAGCTTGACGCGGGCGACCTTGCGGAGCGCCGAGTTCGGCTTCTTGGGGGTGGTGGTGTACACACGGGTGCACACGCCACGCTGCTGGGGGTTGGCCTTCAGGGCGGGGGCCTTGGTCTTGACGACCTTCGGCGTGCGTCCCTTGCGGACCAGCTGCTGAATAGTTGGCACTGGTTCTCCTCATCGGATCTCGACGCTGCCCTTGCGAACACGCCGAGTCGCGCTGCTCTCGCATCGCTCTGCTCTGTCCGGCTGATCAGCCGGCATCCTCGTCTCGGTGATCGAGACGGTCTGCCCGTCTCGGCCGCGAGGTCGAGGGGGCTTTTATTCGGGCGCGCGGTCAGGCGCACACCCGAAAGAGCTTATCTTGAGGTAGGGCCTTAATCAAATGGTCGAGGGTCGGAACGCCCCGGGTCGATGCGCGACACCGCCAGCGTGCCCCCGACCACGAGCCCGGCGCAGACAGCCGAACCGATCACGAACGGCGACACGGCGTACCGGGCGGCGAACAGCAGCACCCAGACGAGCTCTTCTCGCACGAGGCCGTAGACGACTCCCCCGACGGCGAGCATCGACACGTAGACGAGCGCGGCCGTGAGGAGCGCGGCGACGAGGAGGTGCGGTGCGGGCCCGCGAGGGCCGGCCACCTCGTCACCGGTGACGGAGCGGGACCCACCCGCGCCGGCCGGGCGGGCGAACACGACGGGCTGGGCAGGGAACGTGCCCCGCACCTCCGGAGCCCTGTCGTCGCGGGCGTCGGAGAGCGCCGCCGACCGCAGCAGCGACAGCAGCACGACGAGCACGGCGGCGGCGACCATCAACGGGCCGAGCAGGGTGCCGGCGTCGGGTTCGTCGATGGGGTCGCGGTCGAGGAGCAGCGCCTCGAACCCCGCCACCATGATGACGAGCGCACCGAAGAGGACGGTGCCCATGACGGCGTAGACGGCTCGGGACATCCTCCGAGGCTACGCGCCCGCGGGGGTGCGGGGGCGCGCGGCTACTCGCCCGCGGCCGTGTCCGAGCTCGCGTCGTCGGCGCCCTCGGCCGTGGTGGCGGGGGTCTCGGCGGCCTGGTCGGCCTGGGTGGCGGCGGCGTCCTGGAGGACGTAGACGAGGCCGCCGACGGTCCACTGGTCGGGGACGCCGGTCGCGTCGCCGGCCTCGGAGCTGCCGGTGCTGGCGAACGTCGTCACGAGGAAGAGCCGCGACCCGCCCTGCAGCTTCGACAGGAAGTCGCGGGCCTGGGCGTAGCTGCCCTGGATGCTGACCGTGATCGGGATCGACGAGAAGTTCGTCGCGGTGACGAGCGGGTCGGTGACGAGCTCGGGTGCGGTGGGCGCGGCCGGGGCGGTGGCGGCCGGGGCGGTCCCGGCCGCGTCGGATGCCGCCGCGTCGGTCGCGGCGGGGGCGGCGACGTCCGTGGTCGTCGGCTCGTAGGCCGTCGCGTCGGACGAGGTGAACCCCGTCACGGTCGTGCCCGAGGCCCCGGCCAGCTGGTCGAGTTCGGTCAGGAACGACGACAGGGCGGCCTGGGACGGCACGGACGTGTCGAGCGTCGCCAGCTCGGACTTCAGGTCGGGGAGCTTGGCGTTGTCGGCCTCGAGGGTCGCGAGGCTCTCGCGCAGGGTCGCGTTCTGCGCCTCGACGCTCTGCTGTTGCGACTCGGCGGACGAAGCGGCGACGAGTTGCGGCTGCACGCCCACGAGGAATCCGAGGGCCAGCACCACGACGCCGGTCAGGGCGGCGGCGATCAGCATCATCCGGTTGCGGTCCATGGTCACTCGCCAGCCTTCTGGTCGAAGCGGCCCGAGAAGGCGTCCGCCGTGATGTGCATCGTGATGTCCGCCTTGTAGACGCCTTCCTCGAGGGTCACCGAGCCCGGCTGGGCGTCGGCGAAGCCGGGGAGGGTCGCGAGACCGTTGAGCCAGTCGGGCACGGACGGCAGGGTCGGGCTCGACGCCTGGAACGTGAGGGTCGCCACCCGCGAACCCTGCAACGGCGCCGTGGGCTGCGTGTACTGGACGAGCGGCGAGGCCTGGTCGAGCGAGACGCTGACGATGGTCACGCCGACGGGCAGGGTGCCCTGGACCTTCTCGAGGTAGGTCGGCCAGTCGATGTCGGTCGAACCGCCGACCTTCTGGGCGGCCTCGACCAGGTCGAGCTGCCCCTGCGTGGTCTTGAGGTCCGCGTACTTCGTCTGCGACATGAGCAGCGACTGGGTCTCGCCCTGGGCGGTCATCAACCCGTCCTCGGCCTGCATGCGTTGGAGGAACGCCGCACCCGATCCGATCCCGACCACGACGGCGACCACGACGACGCCGGCCCAGACCCGACGGGTCAGGGCGGCGGCGCGACGCTCCGCGCGGACCTCGGGAGGCAGCAGGTCGACGCGGGGCGCGCCTCCCACGGTGATGCCGGTGTCTTTGCCACGGGTTCTCATGCTGCGCTCCCCAGGGCCAGGCCGAGGGCCACGGTCAGGTCGGTCGACCGCGACCGCAGGGCGGCCTCGTCGAGGTTCTTCGCGAAGCCCACTGTCGCGAACGGGTCGGCGAGGGCAACCGGCAGGCGGGTGACCTCGCTGAGCGCCTCGGGCAGGCCCGGCAGGGCCGCTCCCCCGCCGGCGATCATGATGCCCGCGACGGTCTCGGTCGGGCGGGTGTTGACGTAGTACTGGATCGTGTTGCGCAGGCTGCCGAGCAGCTCGTTGACGGACTCGAAGATGGCGGACGACGCGGCCTGCTCGTCGGGCGTCGTGACGGTGGTGGCGAGGCCACGGCCGAACTTGATGCCCTCGGCGACCTGGGTCGAGACCTCGAGCTTCGTCGCGACGGCCTGCGTGACGTCGTCGCCTCCCGAGGGGATGATGCGGACGAACTGCGGGACCCCGTCGGCGATCATGATCACCGAGGTCGTGCTGTGACCGATCTCGACGAGTGCGACCGTGCCCGCGATGCGCGGGCGGGTGACGAGGAGGCGCGTGTTCGAGAACGGGATCAGGTCGACCCCCAGCGTGGTCAGGCCGGCGAGCTTGCTCGCCTGGACGTTGCCGAGGACGGCGTCCTTGACCGCCGCGATCAGCAGCCCGTGGACGACGGGACCGTTCTCGCCGAGCCCCTCGGCGTACGGGTAGAAGTCGAGCAGGGCGTCGGCGACCGGGACGGGCAGCATGTCCTGCACCTGGAACGGCAGCATCTCGCGGATGCGCTTGTGAGACGCCTTGGGCACGGTCATGTCGCGCGCGAGCACCCGCTGGTTGCCCATGCCCAGCACGACGCGCTTGCTCTTGAAGCCCCCGGCCGACCACAGCTGCTTGAGCGTGCCGGCCATGGTCTGCGACTCGATCACCTCTCCGCGGCTCGCCGCACCGTCGGGCAGGGACACCTCGCTGAACCGGACGATGGTCGGCTTGGCCTTGTCGACGTCGGCGACCTCGACCGCCCGCACGAAGCGGCTGCCGATGTCGATGCCCACGATGTTCTTGCCCATCAGTTCTGCTCTCTGTCAGCTCGCCCGGTCATGCCAGGCCGAGGAGGGTGAGGTACGCCGTGGCGACGGTGCCGCCGGCGAAGACGCCGACCCAGGCGCCCGCGAGCATCCAGGGGCCGAAGGGGATGCCACCGGTGCGTTCGACGCGTCGGGTGACCAGGAGGACGACGGCGTACAGGCCGCCGAGCAGGAACGCCGCGAAGGCGCCCACGGCGAACTCGCCCCAGCCGAGCCAGGCGAGGTACAGGCCGAGCACGCCGGCGAGCTTGACGTCGCCGAAGCCCATGCCACCCGGGTACGACAGGGCAGCGATCAGGTAGAAGGCGAAGAGGGAGGCCAGGCCGATGGCGGCGCGGACGAGCGCCGGCCAGTCCCCCACGAGGATGCTCGACGCCGCCAGGAGGACGCCCCCGACCGTGTAGGACGGCAGGACGATCGCGTCCGGTAGCCGGTGGTGTTCGAGGTCGATGACGGCGAGCGCGACGCTGACGCCGGCCAGCCAGAGGAAGGCGACGAGGGACAGGAGGCGCGCCACGAGCGGCAGCGCCTCGGTCGGCACGCCGACGAGCGGCCACAGGCGGGCGGCGACGAGCACGAAGAACAGGCCGGTGGCCAGCTCGACGATCGGGTACCGGGCCGAGATGGAGGTGCGGCAGTCACGGCACTTGCCGCCGAGGGCGAGCCAGCTGACCACGGGGACGTTGTCGCGTCGACGGATGGGCGTGCTGCAGCCCGGGCAGGCGCTCGCGGGTCGCGCGATCGAGATGCCCGCGGGCACGCGGTACACGACGACGTTGAGGAACGACCCGATGAGCAGACCGAAGCCACCCGCCACGAGGACGGCGGTGATCCAGGGGGCCGCGATCACGAGGCGGCCCCGGTCGACGTGAAGGCGGCCTTGACCTCGGTCTGCGTGGTGACGCCGTATGAGGTCGTCACCGGGCTGAGGAACTTCGGCGGCGCGAGGTAGCGCAGGCGCGCGTCGTAGGCGTAGGCCTTGATGTACCCGTTGGAGCCGCTCCGGACGACGCCGCGGTACGCCTGCGAGATCGACCCCTTGATGGTCAGCGTGCCCCGGTCGCCACCGCGCCCGTAGTTCTGCACGAGGAACGAGTGCTGGACCGAGATGATCGCCGCGTCGATCTCACGGTCACGGTCGCCGAGCATCGAACCGCCGAACGCGTTGACCGGATTGTGCACCCAGGTCACGCCGTCGGAGGCCAGGCCGAGGATGTTCGTGCTCGCGTTCGTGGACGCGTAGGTGAGGTCGCCCGTGACGTAGAGGTAGTTCTTGGCCGCGATGGTCAGCTGCCCCTGGAAGGTGCCCTTCACGAAGGCGTCTCCGCTGCGGGCGCCGTAGGCGCAGGCCCCGGAGCCCGGACCACCGGCCGTCGTCGCCGTCGGCACGGACTCGCCGGCCAGGGGGTAACCGACATGGTTGTTGGAGCACGAGGTCTGGGTGAGGTCGCCCGTGGAGGCCCACGCGTTGACGTTGGACTTGCCCATGCCCGACGCGGGCACGGGGATGTCCTGGACGTAGACCAGGTTGTTCACGGGCACGGTGATGGTCGCGCCCTCGGCCGAGCCGAGCTGGCCCTTCCCGGTGCCCGGCAGGCCGCACTCGGCCGGCGCGCTGCCCTCGGTGGCCTCGGCGTTGGCGAGCCGCGTCATCTTCGAGTACGGCGACTTGACGGTCATCTTGCCGTCCGCGGTGAAGACGATGTCGGTCGGCCCGGTGTAGAGGCAGCCGGGGCGCGGCACCTCGGTGGAGATGTCGGTGCGGGTCTCGCGCACCTTGTCGTTGTTGGTGTCGGGCATCTGCACGGTCGCCACCTGGCCGGGGACGCCCTTGTCGAAGGTCTGACCCGAGCACGCGCTGTTGTTCGAGTCGACCTTGGCGTATGTGCGGCCGACGGTCGGGTCGGCCGTGGTGACGACCTCCTTGAAGGTCGCCGAGCAGACGCGCATCGTGTCGTTGGAGTGCGCGGGACCGTAGATGGTGTCGCCACCGCTGAACGCGATCTCGCCGCAGTCGTCCCCCTGGGTGCGTCCCTCCCAGGCGTGCTTCGTGCAGTCCGCGTTGGTGCTGCGGGTGAGCGTGGGGTCCTGGGACTCGATGTCGGTGAAGTACAGGTAGTCGATGAAGCCCTTCTGGCGCAGGTCGGCGATGACCGACCGCGTGGCCGAACCGACCTTGCCCGTCGAGCGGATTCGCAGGGCACCCGACCCGACGTACTTCGAGTTGTCGACCTCGTAGCGGAACTGCGCGAGGTCGGCGCTGCCCGGCACCGAGGCCCACGAGCCCGAGGGGCCGGACCCGAACGCCTTGTTGGCCTGAGTGCCGGACGGCAGGGTCAGCTTGCTGGCGGTCGCCTTGCTGAACGGGGCGTCGGAGTCGCCGTACTGCTGGTAGCTGTTGTCGTTGGCGAGGCGGGACTGGTACTCCTCGACGCCGGCGTAGGCCGCGGCGAGGGCACCGTTGAAGTCCTGGTCGCCGTCGGCCTTCTTGAGCCCGCTCGTGGCCACGGTCAGGGCGGTGGCGGCCATGATGACGAGGACCATGCCGAAGATGAGGGTGATGGCCATGGCCATGCCGCTCTCGGCGGACGGGCCGGCCAGCCCGAGACGGGTGCGCAAGGAGGTCATGTGGTCGCCCCTCCGGCGAGGTTGGACAGCGAGACGGTGTTCTGCAGGGTGACCGCCTGGCTCGACATGGAGCTGGTCCGGTCGATGGTCAGCGAGATGGTCACCGCGGCGATGGAGGGCAGCTGCGTCGCCGTGAGCGCACCCGAGGCGTCGGGGGTCAGCGTCTTGCCCGTGAAGTCGAGGTAGGTGAACAGCGGCGAACCGCTGCTCGCGGCCGTGACGACGGTGCCCCCGAGGGCGCGCTTGGTCGCCGTCGAGGTGAACTGCCAGAAGTCGGTCTGGAGGGGCGTGGCCACGACGGTCGACGAACTGAGGGTGCGGTCGGCCTCGAGGCGGTAGGTCACGCGACGCGGCACCGTGGTCAGGGAGTCGGCGGTGTTGACGGCCGTCGTGAGGGTGAGGCTCTCGGTCGTCGCGAGCGTGAACGCCGACGCCTCGGTGCCCCCGGGCTGGGCGATCGTCCGGGCGGCTCGGATGGTCCGGCTGAGGTCGTTCAGCCCGTTCGAGGCGACCCGGGTGTTGGCGTCGATGAACCGGGCCTGGGCCGTGGCCTTCGTCAGCGAGACGAACGTCGTCGAGACGACGGTCAGGACGATGCCGAAGACCATGATGGCCACCAGGAGTTCGGCCAGGCTGATGCCGTCGTCACGGCGGGCCCGGGCGATCAGTCGCCGCAGCGCGATCACTTGGCAGGCCTCGGGTCGAGTGTGACGACGTTCGCCGTGCCACCGCTGCCGCCGAAGACGGCGCCGATGATGCTGCCGATCAACCCGCTGATGGTCAGCGACCGGAGGTTCGAGGTCGACGTGCCCGAGCTGATCGCCCAGGTGCCGTAGGGCAGCGCGATCGTCACCTCGTTGGCCGACGTCTTGTTCTTGACCGTGAAGGTGTAGGTCTGGGAGACGGCGCAGCCGGGGTCGCCGTTCAGCGCGGTGGTCGATCGGGCCTGGACGAGGGTGTCGCCGCTCGAGGCGAGCTTCACGGTCGTCACGCCCATCGGCAGCGGATAGGCCGCGGTCTTGTCCGACGCGGCGACGAAGGGCTGGCGCGTGGCCGTCTTGCCGGCGGCGTTGGCCGGCCACGCAGCAGGGTCGGGCGAGAGGCAGCTCCCGCCGGACGTGCCGGCGGGCAGGTAGGTGCCGGCGATCAACTGGTAGCCGGTCGTCAGGGGGAAGAGGTACGCGTCGCTCACCGGGCCGTTGAGCACGTACGGGTCGGGCCCGCCGAGGACGGTGGTCTTGAGGTCGTTCGGCAGGAGCACGGTGCCACCGGTGTAGTTCGAGGCGTAGCCGAGTTCGAAGTCGTCGCCGAGGTCGTAGGTGAACGAGACGCCGGCCGTGTCGCCCTTGACGACGACGGTGCCCGTCTTGACCGGTGCGGGCTGCTGCCGGGAGTCGCGGTACGGCGCGGCGTCGGCACGCGAGACGGTCACCTTGTAGGAGCCCTCCAGCACCTTGATGGCGACCGCGCAGCCGTCGGCGTTGGTCGCCCCGGGCTTGGAGCCCGAGGTCAGCGCCTTGCCGGGGGCGTTCGATCCGGTGTCGGGCTCGACCGTGACCACGACGCCCGGGACCGGGCCGCCCTTGGTGTCCTTGACGCCGATGACGATCGTGCCGGTGTCCTGGTCGTTGAGGCGGCTGTTGGGGGCCAGGATCGTGTCGCTGCGCACGGGAGCGGTCGTCTTCCGCATGCCCGACCAGGTCACCGCGACCTGGAGGCGCTTGTAGAACAGCGAACCGTTGCCCGACGACGCGGCCGGGGTGCAGGTGGCGTCCACGCCGGTGGTGGTTATCCAGGCGGCGGTCTGGACCACGGTGAAGGTGGTGCCGTTGACGACGGTCGTCGTCGTGCCCGAGGCGACCGCGATCACGTCGGTCATGGCGCGGGCGACGTCGACGGCCTGCGCGGCGAGGTTGGTGGCGACCTCACGGCTGCGGTTGTCGCTCGAGATCGTCAGCGTGGTGCCGACGGCGACGATCGAACCGACCGTGATGACCGCGAAGACCAGGAGGGCGACCACCACCTCGACGATCGACAGGCCGGCGTCGCGGGCCTCGGGGTCGAGGGGGCGGAGACGGGCGCTGAGGCGCTGGATCATGGTGGTTCACCTCCCGGTCGGGTCGAGGGCGTGGGTGTCCTCATGCAGCGAGGACGTTGGAAGAGGCGGGACGAGGGCCAAGCCGCCGTCCCGCCTCAGGGGGAGCCGGAAGGCTAGGAAATGGTGCAGGCCGTCTCGCTGACACCGGAGTTGCCGGTGGCGTAGAACTTCTTGCTGGTCGAGCTCGTCCCGATGATGCAGAAGGAGTCCGTGGACGACTTGCCGAACTTCAGCTCGGTCGTGTTGTCGCTGATCGTCGCACCAGCACCGGCCCAGTCGGGAGTCGTCGCCGTTCCCGCAGCAGGCTTTGCCGTCTGGGTGAAGGTGGCCGTGGCGGGGAGCGTGCTCGTCGCGTTCGTCTGCAGGCTGATGATGGCCGTCTTGAGGTTCGTGACGTCGCTCTTCACGGCCGAGTCCTTGGCGTTGTTCTGCACGCCGAGGTACACCGGGATGGCGATCGCGGCGAGGATGCCGATGATGATGACGACGACGAGGAGCTCGATCAGGGTGAAGCCCTTGTCCTTGTCTTCGGTGAGGTTCTGGCGGCGGGCGCTGAGCTTGCCCATGAGGGTGAAGTACATGTCGCTGGTCCTGTTCGATCGGGTGCGGGAGTGATGCCCGGTGAGGGGGTGAGGCGGTCACTGAGCTCCCGCCGAGATCGATGGTGCCACCTGGGAAAGTGCCCCAGAATCCCTTGGAAGGGGGGTTTTGGCCTGCGACACGGCCCCAGTTCGGGTATCCCCCGAAAGGCCGGAAATCGCTGGTCAACACCCGTTTGCGGGGTAGACCGCACGGTCGCCGGACGTCCGGGACGAGAAGGAGGCGCGAGCCGGCCTCGTGAGCCGGCCCGCGCCTCCTGCGGGGGTGCCTGGTGCGTTACTTGATCAGCGAGGTGATCTGGAAGATGGGCAGGTACAGCGCCACGATCATGCCGCCGACGACGACGCCGAGGAAGGCGATCAGGAGGGGCTCGATCAGGGCCGTCAGCGACTCGGTCGTCGACTTCACCTCTTGGTCGTAGAAGTCCGCGACCTTCTCGAGCATCGTCTGCAGCGAACCCGAGTCCTCACCGACCGAGATCATCTGCGTGACCATCGACGGGAAGACGCCCGACTCGGTCAGCGGGCCGGCGATGGACTCGCCCTGCCGCACCGACTCGGCCACCTTGACCAGCGCCTCCTCGAGCACGTAGTTGCCCGACACCTCGCCCACGATGCGCAGAGCCGTGAGGATGGGCACGCCGGCGCCGATCATGTTCGAGAAGTTGCGGCTGAACCGCGCGATCGCGATCTTCCGGAACAGTGCACCGAAGACGGGCAGCTTCAGCTTCAGCGGGTCGAGGAACGCCCGCACCTTGACCGAGTTCTTGTTCGTCCGCCACCAGATCGAGAACGCGATCCCCACGACGATGCCGGCCGGCACGACGTACGGCATCGCCCGCGACGCGTAGACGAGCATCATCGTCGGCAACGGCAGCTGACCGCCGAGGTTGGTGAACATGTCCTGGAAGATCGGGACGATGAACAGCAGCATGATGACGACCGCGACGAGCGACATGACGAGCACGACGACGGGGTAGGTCATGGCCGACTTGATCGTCGACCGCAGCGCCACCTCCTTCTCGAAGTTCTCGGCCGTCGACTCGAGCGCCTTGTCGAGGAACCCGCCGGTCTCGCCCGCCTTGATCATGTTGATCATCAGCGGAGGGAAGTCCTTGTCGTGCTTGCCGACCGCGTCGGAGAACGAGACGCCGGTCTCGACGTCGTCGCGCACCTCGGCCATGATCTTGGCCAGCCGCTTGTTGTCGACCTGGTCGGCGAGGATCGTCAGGGTGCGCAGCAGCGACAGCCCCGAACCGATCATGGTCGCCATCTGGCGCGACATGACCGCGATGTCCTTCATCTTGACCGCACGGTCGCCGAGCCCGGGGATCGACACCTCGCGCTGCAGGCCGGTGCCGGCACCCGCCTCGCTGATCGAGATCGGCTGCACGCCCATCGTGCGGAGGCGGGTGATGACCGCGCCCTCGCTCGACGCGTCGACCTTGCCCTTGACGACCTTGCCGGCCCCGTCACGCCCCTTGTAGGCGTAGGCGACTGCCCCGGCCATCAGGCGGCCCCGCCCGAGAACGAGTCGCCGAAGTCGATGCCGCTGTCGAGCCCCTGGCTCTCGGACTTGTTGATCACTCGCGTCACGAGGCGGTCGAACCCTTCACGGTCGTGCACCTTCTCCATCGCGGCCTTGTGCGTCACGACGCCGGTGTTCACCAGGTCGGCGAGCTTCTGGTCCATCGTGTGCATGCCGAGGTCGCGGCCCGCCTGCATCGACGACGCGATCTGGTACGTCTTGCCCTCGCGCACGAGGTTGCCGATGGCCGGGGTCATCATCATGATCTCGGTCGCCACGACCCGGCCGCGGCCGCTGGCCTTGGGCAGCAGCGTCTGGCAGACGACGCCCTGCAGCGTCGAGGCGAGCTGGGTGCGCACCTGGTCCTGCTGGTACGGCGGGAACACGTCGATGACGCGGTCGATGGTCTGCGCCGCGCTCTGCGTGTGCAGCGTCGCGAAGACGAGGTGGCCGGTCTCGGCGGCGGTCAGCGCGACCGAGATGGTCTCGAGGTCGCGGAGCTCGCCGATGAGGATGACGTCGGGGTCCTGCCGCAGCACGTGCTTGAGCGCCGCCGCGAAGCTGTGGGTGTCGTGCCCGACCTCTCGCTGGTTCACGAGCGACTTCTTGTGCTGGTGCATGAACTCGATCGGGTCCTCGACCGTCACGATGTGGTCGGCCCGCGTGCGGTTGACGAGGTCGATCAGCGCCGCGAGGGTCGTCGACTTGCCCGAACCCGTGGGGCCCGTGACGAGCACGAGACCGCGCGGGAGCTTGGCGAAGGTCGACACCGACTCGGGCACGCCCAGGTCGCCGAGCTGCTTGATCTCGGTGGGGATCAACCGGAAGGCCGCCCCCAACGAGCCGCGCTGCTGGTAGAAGTTCACGCGGAAACGCGACTCGTCCGAGAGCGAGTAGGCGAAGTCGAGCTCGAGCTCCTCGTCGAAGCGCTGCTGCTGCTCGGGCGTGAGCAGGCTCTCCAGCGCCGTGCGGACGATGGCCGCGTCCCAGACCGTACCGCCGGCGAGGGCGGGTCGGAGGTCGCCGTCGACGCGGATCGTGGGCATGGCGTCGGTGGTGACGTGGAGGTCGGAGGCGTTCTGCAGCACGACCTGGATCAGCGCCGAGACGAGCCCGGCGTGCGCGTGGTCGCGCGGGTGGCGGTGCAGCTCGATGCCGTGGAAGTCGGCCGCGTCCTCGGCCGTCGCGAGGACGGCGGTCGGCGCGTCGGCGGCGACGTGCTGCGGAGCCGGCGCGTCCCAGGGGGCCGTCGCGGTC
>NZ_JACYNS010000006.1:0-70554 GCF_014839405.1 Frigoribacterium sp. CFBP 13605
ATCATCTTGATCAGTGTTCGCAACTCACTTGGTCCGAGGCTGTAAAGCAACTCGAGGACTTGGAAGTTGGTCCCGCTTGAGGGCCGGGGAAGCTTCGCTCCGCCCGCACCTTTGGGGTGACAAGTGATTACTTTACGCAGCCCGCGACGGGTATGGCCAAACTGCGTGCATCCCGGGCGTGTCGCCCGCCACGTCCCGAGGGGACGCCGCCGCTACCCGAGGGGCAGCACGAGCACGGCGCCCAGGGACACCGAGGCGATGACGATCCACGAGGCCAGGCCGACGAGGAAGGCGCGGCCCCCGGTGCGGACGAGGCGCTCGAGGCGGATGCCCGACCCGAGGCCGACGAGTGCGAGCCCGAGCAGGACCGACTGGACCGTCCCCGCGATCGCGAGCAGCGCCTCCGGAACCGGGATCACCGTCCGGACGACGACCGCGACGGCGAAGCCGACGACGAACAACGGCACGATCGGCGGCCGGGCGCCGGCGTCGGCACCCCGTCGGCGGACCACGGTCGACGTGATCGCCACGATCGGGGCGAGCATCAGGACCCGCGTGAGCTTGACGATGACCGCGATCGCGAGTGCGGCCGCTCCGGCGGTCTGCGCCGTGGCGACCACCTGACCGACGTCGTGCACGCTCGCCCCCACCCAGGCACCGAACTCGAGGTCGGTCAGACCGACCCACCCTCCGATCAGGGGCAGGACGGCGATCGCGAGCGTGCCGAACAACGTGACCAGAGCGACGGGAGTCGCGGCGTCCTTGCCGCGATCGCGGGTCACGGCACTCATCGCGCCGATCGCCGACGCCCCGCAGATCGAGAAGCCGGCCGCGAGCAGGAGGGGTTGGTCACCGGGGAGCCGGGCCCATCGGCCGAGCAGGTAGGTGACCGCGAAGGTGAGCCCGAGGATCGCGATCACGACGACGACCGTCGCCCACCCGAGTCCGGCGACGTCGACGAGGCTGAGCTGGAGCCCGAGCAACACGACGCCGATGCGCAACAGTCGCTTCGAGGCGAAGGTCAGTCCGGGCTTGCCGCTGCCGTCGATCACCGGGCGGAGGGGCCGGACCTGGGCGGCCGCGATGCCCAGCAGGACGCACCAGGTCAGGACGGGGACCGCCGGCAACACGAGGTGCAGGCCCCACGCCACCCCGTAGGCGACCCCGGCCAGCAGGAGCCCCGGCACCGGATTCGTGCGCGGGGGCGCGTCGACGGCGGCGGGGCTCACCGGGCGGGCCTAGACCCGGTTCTTGGCGGGGTTGATCAACGAGCCGAGGCCCGAGATCGCGACCTCGACGGTCTGGCCCGCCGTGAACGGACCGATGCCGGCGGGCGTGCCGGTCAGGATGACGTCACCCGGCAGCAGGGTGAAGACGTCCGTGACGTACTCGATCAGCTCGGGGATCTTGTGGATCATCTGCATCGTCGACTCGCGCTGCATGACCTCGCCGTCCACCCGGGTCTCGATGGTGGCGTCCGCCCAGTCGAATTCGTTCTCGATGTAGGGGCCGAGGGGCAGGAAGGTGTCGTAGCCCTTCGCGCGGGTCCATTGGCCGTCGGCGTTCTGCACGTCGCGGGCCGTGACGTCGTTGGCGACGGTGTAGCCGAACACCACGTCCTGGTAGTCCTCGGCCTTCACGCGCTTGGCGATCGACCCGATGACGATGGCGAGTTCGCCTTCGAAGTCGACCCGGCCGACGTCGGGCGGGAGCTGGATCGAGTCGCCGAAACCGATGACCGTCGTGTTGGGCTTGAGGAACAGGATGGGCGCCTCGGGCGCGGACTGGCCGAGCTCGTCGGCGTGGTCCTGGTAGTTCAGGCCGACTCCCACGACCTTGGACCGCGGGATCACCGGCGCGAGCAGTTTGGCCTGACGCAGGGACACCCGCTCGCCCGTCGTCTCGTACCCGCTGTACATGGGATCACCGGCGAGGACGATGAGCTCGCGCTCGTCGACGATGCCGTAGCGGGGGTCTTCTCCGGGCGTGGCGAAACGGGCGATCTTCACGCGTCGAGCCTAGTCATCCAGCCGTGGACATCGGGACGGCGGCCGTACTGGATGTCGGTCAGCTCTTCACGCAGGGACATGGTCAGTTCTCCACCGGTCGCGGCGGGCGACCCGATGTGGATGCCCTCGCCCTTGAGTTCGGCGATCGGGACGACGACGGCGGCCGTGCCGCACGCGAAGACCTCGACGATGTCGCCGGACTCGACGCCGTCACGCCACTCGTCGATCGTCACGCGACGACGCTCGACGCGGTGGCCCCGGGCCTCGGCCAACTCGAGGATCGAGTCACGGGTGATGCCCTCGAGGATCGAGTCGCTGTCGGGAGTGACGAGGGTGCCGTCCTTCTTGACGAGCACCACGTTCATCCCGCCGAGCTCTTCGATGTAGTTGCTCTCGGACGAGTCGAGGAACAGCACCTGCTGGCAGCCGTTCTCGTAGGCCTCCTGCTGCGGCAGCAGGGACGACGCGTAGTTGCCGCCGGTCTTGGCCGCACCCGTGCCACCCTTGCCTGCTCGGGCGTAGTTCGTGGTCAGCCAGATCGAGACCGGGGAGACGCCGCCGCTGAAGTAGGCCCCGGCCGGACTCGCGATCACGTGGTACGACACCTCGTGGGCGGCCCGGACCCCCAGGAACGCCTCGGTGGCGATCATGAACGGCCGGAGGTACAGGCTCGTCTCGGGGGCCGACGGCACCCAGTCGAGATCGGCCCGCACGAGTTGGCGGACCGACTCGACGAAGTCGTCGGTGCTGAGCTCGGGCAGCGCGAGTCGGCGGGCCGAGCGCTGCAGGCGGCGACCGTTGGCGTCCGGCCGGAACGACCAGACCGAACCGTCGGCGTGCCGGTAGGCCTTCATGCCCTCGAAGATCTCTTGCGCGTAGTGCAGCACCGACGCCGAGGGGTCGAGCTGCAGCGGGCCGTACGGGTGGACGGACGCCGCGTGCCACCCGTCGGCGAGGGTCCACTCGATGGTCACCATGTGGTCGGTGAAGTGCTTCCCGAAGCCGGGGTCGCTGAGGATCGTCTCGCGTTCGGCGTCGTCGCGTGCCGTCTCGGACGGCGTCAGCTCGAACTGCAGCGGGAAGTCGGCCGAGTCGTCGGTCGGGGCGGAGACGTTGTCGGTGGTGGTCATGATGCCCTTCAGGCGGAGGCAGACGGGGACAGGGTGCGCACGCGGTCGGCGATCGCCGTGCCGATCTCGTCCGTGCGGCGGGCGGGGACGGACGCGTCACGCGAGGCGCGGTCGGCGATGTCGGCGTCGACGGCCCGGGTGACGCGGGCGGCCGCGTCGGGCAGGCCGAGGTGGTCGAGCAGGAGGGCGACGGAGAGGATCGCCGCCGTCGGGTCGGCCTTCTGCTGACCGGCGATGTCGGGGGCCGAGCCGTGCACGGGCTCGAACATGCTCGGGAAAGCGCCGTCGGGGTTGAGGTTGCCCGATGCCGCGAGCCCGATGCCGCCGCTGATGGCGCCGGCGAGGTCGGTGAGGATGTCGCCGAAGAGGTTGTCGGTGACGATGACGTCGAACCGGGAGGGGTCGACCACGAGGTGGATGGTGGCCGCGTCGACGTGCTGGTAGTCGACGGCGACGTCGGGGTACTCGGCGGCCACGGCGTCGACGGTGCGCTGCCAGAGGCTGCCCGAGAACACGAGCACGTTGGTCTTGTGCACGAGGGTCAGGTGCCCACGACGACCGCGGGCCTTCTCGAAGGCGAAACGCACGACGCGCTCGACGCCGTGCGCCGTGTTGACGCTGACCTCGTTCGCGATCTCGTGCGGCGTGCCCTGCCGCAGCGCGCCTCCGTTGCCGACGTAGGGACCCTCGGTGCCCTCGCGGACGACGACGAAGTCGACCTCGCCGGGCGCCGAGAGCGGCGACGGGACGCCGGGGTGGACCTTGGTGGGCCGCAGGTTGACGTAGTGGTCGAGGGCGAAGCGCAGCTTCAGCAACAGGCCACGCTCGATGATGCCGCCCGCCAGCCGCGGGTCGCGGGGGTCGCCGCCCACCGCTCCGAGCAGGATCGCGTCGTGCGACGAGACGGCCGTCAGGTCGTCGTCCGTCAGGATGTCGCCCGTCTCGAGGTAGCGCGCCGCACCCAGCGAGAAGGTCGTGACCTCGAACGTCGCGTCGTCGCCGGCCGCGACCTCGAGCACCTTGAGGGCCTCCGCGACCACCTCGGGGCCGATGCCGTCTCCGGGGATGGCGGCGAGTCTGACGGTGCGGGGCATGGTTCTCCTGGCGTCTCGGGGGGCTCGCCACACTTTACCCGTGGGCAGGTGGGCCGCGCGGGCGCTGCGGCCGGCTCGGGCGACCCGGGCCGGGGTGGCCCGGACGACCCGGGGCCTCAGTCGGCCGAGGAGGCGCGGCGGAGGGTCGTGAGGGCGACCACCACCGCGGCGACCATCACCAGTGCCCCGACCCCGGCCGTGGCGACGAGACCGTGGTCGAAGGCGTCGGTGGCGGCGTGCAGCAGGGGGCCCGCGAGCGAGTCGGGCAGCCCGTCGGAGACCGCCACGGCGCCTCCCAGGGTCTCGCGGGCCGCCTCGCCCGCCTCGGTGGGCACGCCGGCGGGCACGACCAGGGCACCCCGGTAGATGGCGGTCAACATGCTGCCGAGCACGGCGGTTCCGAGGACGGCACCGACCTCGTAGGCGGTCTCGGACACCGCCGAGGCGGCCCCGGCCCGGTTCGCGGGCACGGCCGCGATGATCAGGTCGTTCGAGATCGTCTCGGCCGCGCCGACGCCCAGGCCGACGAAGGCGAAGGCCACGACGAACACGACCACGGGGGCCCCGGCGCCGGTGGCGAAGACCGCCGCGTAGGCGAGCGCGGCCGAGGCGAGGCCGATCGCGACGATGGTGCGCGGGCGGAGCCACCGGACGACCCGCACGACGCCGAGGCCCGCCAGGATCATCACCGCGAGACCGGGCACCAGCGTCAGCGCGGCCTGCAACGGCCGCAGCCCCACGACGAGTTGCAGGTGCTGGGTCGTGAAGAACAGGAAGGCCACGAGCGCCACGACGGCGAGCAGGTTGACCAGGACCGATCCGGCGAACACCGGGTTCGTGAAGAGCCGCACGTCGAGCAGCGGACGCGGGCGGGCGAGCTGACGCCGGACGAACAGCCAGCCCGAGCCGACGCCGACCAGCGCGAGGGCGGCGACGGGCCAGACGAAGCCGTCGGTCGCGAGCAGCTTGATCGCCGCGACGACCGGCGCCATGGCCGCGAGCGACAGCAGCACCGAGAACGGGTCGGCGGGCCCCGGCGCGGGATCGCGGCTCTCGGTGAGCAGCAGCGGGCCGGCGATCAGCAGGGGGACGAGCACGGGCACCGCGACGAGGAACACCGAGCCCCAGGCGAAGTGCTCGAGGAGCACGCCGCCGACGATCGGGCCCAGGGCCGATCCGGCGGCGAAGCCCGAGGCCCAGACGGCGATCGCGAGCCGGCGCTGCTCACGGTCGAGGAAGGTGCTGCGCAGCAGCGAGAGGGTCGCCGGCATGATCATCGCGCCGAAGAAGCCCAGCACGGCTCGTGCCGTGATGAGCTGCTCGGCGCTCGTGGAGAACGCGGCGAGCACCGAGACGACGGCGAATCCGCTCGCACCGGTGAGCAGCAGCTTGCGGCGGCCGAACCGGTCGCCCATCGACCCCATGGCCACGAGCAGGCCGGCGAGGACGAGCGAGTAGACGTCGACGATCCAGAGTTGGCCCGCGGCGCTCGGCTGCAGGGCGGTCGAGATCTCGGGCAGGGCGAAGCTCAGCACCGTGTTGTCGACCGAGACGAGCAGCACCGGCAGCATGAGCACGACCAACGCGGCCCACTGTCGTCGACCGGCACGCGGCGGGACGCCGGTCGGGGTCGTGGCGGTGACGGTGGCGGGGCGGGTCATGGCGTTCTCTCGCGGTCGGTGGAGTGGTGGGTCGATCGGTGCGCGCACCGCCTGGCGTCGGCGGCCCGACGAGGGCAGGAGGCGCGGGTGCCGACCGTCCGGACGGTACAGTTACACCGTCCAGACGGTACAGTAACAGAATGAGCCCTCGACCGTCAGCCCGGGAATCGATGCTCGACACGTTCGAGACGCTCGTCGTCGACGACGGCGAACGCGCCGCGACCTTCGATGCCGTGGCCGCCGCGGCCGGGGTCTCGAAAGGCGGCCTGCTCTACCACTTCCCCACGCGCGAGGCGCTGGTCGACGCCCTCGTCGACCGCCTCACCGCGCTGCTCGACGACGACGTCGCGGCGATGACCAGCGCGCCGGAGGGCGTCGTGGACTACTTCGTCCGCACCTCGTCACCCGCGGCCATCCCGGCCGACGACCCGCTCGACCGCTGCATCACCGCCGTCTCGAACCTCGCGTCGAGCGGACGCCACCCTCGGGCACTCGAGGCCCTCACCGCCATGCAGTCCCGCTGGCACCAGGTCGTCCTCGACGCCGTCGGCGACCCCGCGGTCGCCCGGGTGGTGTCGCTCGTCTCCGACGGGCTCTACTTCACGCCGCGGCCCTTCTCACCGGTGGACTCGGGCGGCGACCCGCGCCACGACACGTCGATCGACGACGTCATCGCCGTGCTGCAGCGGCTCGTGCCGCGACGCTGACCCGCGCCTCCTGCGGTCCGGTCAGACGGCGACGATGCAGGCGGGGCTGCCGAGGGTGAACAGGTCGACGGGGGCCCCGGGCAGACCGGTTGCCTCGTCGACGGGCAGCACCGAGACGGTGTCGGAACCCTGGTTGGCGCAGTAGAGCAGGCCGTCGGCGATGGTGAAATGCCGCGGCCACTCGCCGCCGCACGGCACCTGACCGACCAGGCGGAGCCGCGAGGGCTCGCCGCCGTCGGACCCGCCCTCGGCGTCGACCGAGGTCTCGAGCACGCTGATCGTGTCGCGGCCGCGCGTGGCGACGTAGACCCGCGAGCCGTGGACGGCCAGGTGCGACGGGAGGTCTCCCCGCTCGTTGGGCTCGCCCTCGACGACCGCCACCGAGTACGGGATGACGAGGTCGTCGCCCTGCCTCCGGACGACGTACAGACGGGCGTCGAGCTCGCCAACGACGAGCAGGTCGTCGCCGAGGAAGGCGAGGTGCCGCGGGCCCGAGCCGTCGGGCATCGGGTGCACGCCGACGATCGACGGTTCGAGCGTGACGACGTCGACGGCGACCTCGACCAGCCGGTCGGTGCCGAGGTCGCTGACTAGGTGGGTGCCCCACGGGGTCGCGACGATCTGGTGGGCGTGCGGCCCGCCCTGGCGGTCGGCGACCGGGCCGGAACCCGACGGGAGGGCGACGGTCGCCGTCACGCGTGCCGGGTCGGTGGCCTCGGAGCTGAGCACGCCGAAGGTGCCGCCGACGTAGTTCGCGACGAGCAGGGCGTTCGAGGCCGGGTCGTGGGCGATGTGGCAGGGCGAGGCACCGCCGGACGCCGCGACGCCGGCCTCGACCAGGCGGCCCGCGGCGATCGTGTACGACAGCACGCGGCCCTCGTTCGTCTCGGCGACCGCGTGCAGGGCTCCTTCGGTGACGACGAGGAACGACGGGTCGTCGGCCTCGACGACCTGCCCGGCCTGCCAGCGACCGTCGGCCCTCGACCGCTCGAGGACGGTGATGCCGAGGCCGTGGCCACCGCTGACCGCGGTGTACGAACCGACGTAGAGACGCTGGGGGCCGGACGGGCCGAGGTCGCTCATGCGCGGCCGGCGGTGGGGTCGTCGCCGGCGGCGATGCGCTCGTGGTGGTGGATCACCTCGGCGACGATGAAGTTCAGGAAGGACTCGGCGAAGGCCGGGTCGAGCCGGGCCTCTTCTGCCAGGCGACGCAGGCGCTGGATCTGAACGCGCTCACGTTCGGGATCGCTCGCCGGCATGCCCGCCGCCGCCTTGAGCAGGCCGACGGACTGCGTGTACTTGAACCGTTCGGCGAGCATGTGGACGAGGGCGGCGTCGATGTTGTCGATGCTCTGGCGGATGCCCGAGAGTTCGTCGATCGCGCCCTGGTCGGCCGAGCTGAGGGGGCTGTCCGCCCCGAGAGGACTGTCGAGTGCCATGCACCGACCCTATCGGCGCGCCCGACGACGGGGCCGCCGACGGACCGCCACGGACGAAGGAGGCGCGTCCCGCTCTCGCAGGACGCGCCTCCTTCACGGCCGGGTCGCCCCGCGCGGGGCGGGCCGGGATCAGTCGACCAGCGTCAGCGTGACCTCGACGTTGCCACGCGTGGCGTTCGAGTACGGGCACACGTGGTGGGCCGCATCGGCCAGCTCTTGACGACGCTCGGGCTCGACGTTCGGCGTGTAGATGTCGAGCTCGACCGCGAGGCCGAATCCGCCCTCGCCGTTTCCGCCGATGCCGACGCTCGCCGAGACCTCGGCGTCCTTCGTGTCGACGCCGAGCTTCTTGCCGGCGCCGTGCATGGCGCTGAGGAAGCAGGCGGCGAAGCCCGCGGCGAACAGCTGCTCGGGGTTGGTGCCCTCGCCGGAGCCACCGAGTTCTTTGGGGGGCCGCGTGTCGAAGTCGAGTCGGTCGTCTTCGCTGCGGACGTGGCCGTCACGACCCCCACCGGTGGCGTGGGCGATGGCGGTGTAGGCGATGTCGAGTGTCATGAGGAGAAGACCATACCTAGATTCTGGGAGTTGGCTCGGTGGCGGGTGAGTGTGGTAGCGCGGCTCAGCCGAGCAGGTCGTGCCGCTGCACGATGGCGTCACGGCCCGGGCCCACGCCGATCGCCGAGATGCGGGCGCCGCTCATCGCCTCGACGGCGAGCACGTAGTCCTGCGCGGCCTTCGGGAGGTCGTCGAAGTCGCGCGCCCCGGTGATGTCTTCGCTCCACCCCGGGAACTCTTCGTAGATCGGCGTCGCGTGGTGGAAGTCGCTCTGCGAGACGGGGACCTCGTCGTGCCGGACGCCGTCGACGTCGTAGGCCACGCAGACCGGGATCGTCTCGAGGCCGGTGAGCACGTCGAGCTTGGTCAGCACGAAGTCGGTCACGCCGTTGATCCGCGCCGTGTAGCGCGCGATCGGGGCGTCGTACCAGCCGCAGCGGCGAGGACGGCCGGTGGTCGTGCCGAACTCGAAGCCGTTGGCCCGGAGGAACTCGCCCGAGGCGTCGAAGAGCTCGGTCGGGAACGGCCCGGCGCCGACGCGGGTCGTGTACGCCTTGACGATGCCGATGACGCGCTCGATGCGGCCCGGCCCGATGCCCGAGCCGGTCGAGGCGCCTCCTGCGGTGGCGGACGACGAGGTGACGAACGGGTAGGTGCCGTGGTCGACGTCGAGCATGGTCGCCTGGCCCGCCTCGAAGAGGACGGTCTTGTCGGCCTCGAGCGCCTGGTGGATCTCGAGCGCCGTGTCGGCGACCATCGGCTTGAGCCGCTCGGCGTACGACAGCAGCGACTCGACGACCTCGTCGACCTCGATCGCGCGACGGTTGTAGATCTTGACGAGCAGGTGGTTCTTCTGGTCGAGGGCCGCCTCGACCTTCTGCCGCAGGATGCCCTCGTCGAAGATGTCCTGCACGCGGATGCCGACGCGGTTGATCTTGTCGGCGTAGGTCGGGCCGATGCCTCGACCGGTGGTGCCGATCTGGCGCTTGCCGAGGAAGCGCTCCGTCACCTTGTCGAGGGTGCGGTGGTAGTGCGTGATGACGTGCGCGTTGGCGCTGACCCGCAACCGGGAGACGTCGATGCCACGCGCGATCAGCGCGTCGAGCTCGTCGAAGAGCACCTCGATGTCGACGACGACGCCGTTGCCGATGACGGGCGTCACGCCGGGCGAGAGGATGCCGGAGGGCAGCAGGTGCAATGCGTACTTCTGGTCGCCGATCACCACGGTGTGGCCGGCGTTGTTGCCGCCGTTGAACTTGACGACGTAGTCGATGCGGCTCGACAACAGGTCGGTGGCCTTGCCCTTGCCCTCGTCGCCCCACTGGGCTCCGATGATCACCACTGCTGGCATGGGTTTCTCCTCACGTCGGGGGAACGCACCGGGTGAGGTGCACTTGAGTCTACCGACAGGCTCGTCCGGGCCGCCCGGACGGCCCGGGTCCCGTCGCGGAGGCGCGGCGCGCGACCCGCGGGACACCGCCGGTGGCCATTTGTGGTCACGTACGACAAACTGTGCCCATGAGTCTCGTCGCCGGGGTCGACTCCTCGACCCAGAGTTGCAAAGTCGTCGTCCGTGATCTCTCGACGGGCGAACTCGTCCGGCAGGGGTCGGCCGGGCATCCCCAGGGCACCGAGGTGCCCCCGGCGGCCTGGTGGGAGGCGCTGCTCGCGGCGATCGCGGACGCCGGCGGCCTCGACGACGTCGCCGCGCTCTCGGTCGCCGGTCAGCAGCACGGCCTCGTCGCCCTCGACTCCGAGGGACGCGTCGTCCGCGACGCCCTGCTCTGGAACGACACCCGCAGCGCCCCGGCCGCCCGCGACCTGATCGACGAGCTCGGGGCCGAGCAGTGGGCCCGACGCACGGGCTCCGTTCCCGTCGCGTCGTTCACCGCGACCAAGCTGCGCTGGCTGCGCGACGCCGAGCCCGAGAACGCCGCGCGGGTCGCCGCGGTGGCCCTGCCGCACGACTGGCTCACCTGGCGCCTCCTCGGTTTCGGTCCCGCCGACGAGAGCCCGCTCGGGCCCGACCTCGACGCCCTCGTCACCGACCGCTCGGACGCCAGCGGCACCTCGTACTGGAGCCCCACCGGAGAGGCGTACGACCTCGAGCTCTTCGAGCACGCCTTCGGTCGCGGGGCACGCGAGGCCACCGGCTCCCCCGCGGGCGATGCCGGGCGCGTCGTGCTGCCGCGGGTGCTGCAGGCCGACCAGGCGGCCGGGACGGCGGTCGCGGACGGCCCGATCCCGGCCGGCATCGTGGTCGGCGCCGGCGCGGGCGACAACGCCGGGGCGGCCCTCGGCCTCGACGCCACGGTCGGCGACCTCGTCATCAGCATCGGCACGAGCGGGACGGCCTTCGCCGTCACCGACCGGCCCGTGACCGACCCCGGCGGCACGGTGGCCGGCTTCGCGGACGCCGCGGGTGGCTACCTCCCCCTGGTCGCCACGCTGAACGCGGCCCGGGTGCTGTCGTCGGTCGGCGGACTGCTCGGCGTCGACCACGACGAACTGGCCCGTCTGGCCCTGGCGGCCGAGCCCGGCGCCGGCGGGGTCACGCTGGTGCCCTACTTCGAGGGCGAACGCACCCCCGACCTGCCCGACGCCACGGCGACGCTCTCGGGCCTGACCCTGGCGAACTCCACCCGCGAGAACCTGGCCCGTGCCGCCTTCGAGGGCATGCTGTCGGCACTGTCCGACGGTGCCGCCGCCGTCCGCCGACAGGGGGTCCAGGCCACCCGCGTCCTCCTCATCGGCGGGGCCGCGCTGAATACGGCCGTCCAGGCCGTCGCCCGCCAGGTGTTCGACCTGCCCGTCGTCGTGCCCGAGCCGGGCGAGTACGTCGCCGACGGCGCGGCACGACAGGCGGGCTGGGCCCTCTCGGGGACGCGACCGACCTGGACCCCGGCGACCAGCGCCTCCTTCGAGGCCGACCTGCGACCCGCCGTCGGCGAGCGCTACCGGGCCGCGCAGGGGCTGGGGTCGTTGCCCCGCCCGTGACCCCGGTGCGCCGGGCGCGGCGACCGCAGGAGGCGCGGGTGGCGCCGCCTAGGATCGGACCATGCCCAGCGACCCGGCCAGCACGCGCACCACCATGGCCGAGGACTACCTCAAGGTCATCTGGAAGGCCGAGGAGTGGGCCGAGGCAGGAGTCGGCGCCGGCATCTCGACCAACGAGATCGCCGCGACGCTCGGCGTGAGCGCGTCGACCGTCTCGGGCAACCTCCGCAAGCTCGACCGCGACGGCTACCTCGACTACGAGCCCTACCGGCGCATCGCCCTGAGCGACGCGGGCCGTGCGATCGCCGTGTCGATGGTCCGGCGCCACCGGCTGATCGAGACGTACCTGGTCGAACGCCTGGGTTACGGCTGGGACGAGGTGCACGACGAGGCCGAGGTGCTCGAGCACGCCGTCAGCGATCGGCTGCTCGACCGGTTCGACGTCGAGCTCGGACACCCGACGGCCGACCCGCACGGCGACCCGATCCCCGCGGCCGACGGCACGGTCGTGCGGCCTGCCGCCCATCCGCTGGGCGACTTCGTCGAGGGCGAGTGCGGCTTCGTCGTGCGCGTCTCGGACGACGAACCCGAGCTGCTGCGCTACCTCAGCTCGCTCGACCTGCGGGTCGGCGCCCACGTGCGCGTCGGCGAGCGTCGCGACTACGCCGGCTCGCTGCAGGTCGTGCTGACCGACGCGCACGACCGGGCGGTCGGCAGCGTCGAACTGGCCGGCGTCGCCGCGGCGTCGGTGTGGGCGAACTCCGAGCCGCACACGCACGCCTGACGCGGGGGCGGGCGGCCCTGCGTGCCCGCCTGCCCGTCTGCCCGCCTGCCCGTCTGCCCGCTTGCCCGGTTGCCCGCCACGAGGTAAGCAACCCGCCACCCGATTGCGTGGCGGGTTGTTCACTTCGTGGCGGGTCGAACGCCACGAGGACGACGTCAGGAGGCGCGGGTCACGGACGCAGGGTCGGCCAAGACGGCGGCGAAGGCCAGTTCGGCCGCTCCGATCGTCAGCCGGTCCACGCCGAGCGCGGCTCGGGTGATCCGCACGTCGTCGCGGGCGCCGGGCAGGGACTGACCGCGGACCCGCTCGGCCAGGCGGCCGGGGTCGGCCGCGTGCAGCGATCCGAGGAAGCCGCCGAGCACGATCAGCTCGGGGTTGAACGAGTTCACGACGCCTCGCAGGGCCACGGCCAGGAAGTCGATCTGACGCCGCACCTCGACGGCCACGGGCGACCCGGGCTCGGCGCCGGCGAGCGCCGCGTCCAGCTGGTCGGCCTGACCACGGTCGAGTCCGGTGACGGTGAGCAACCGGGCCTGACCGACCTCGGTCTCGAGGCACCCCACGGCGCCGCAGTGGCAGAGCTCGCCGACGGAGTTGACGAGGGTGTGCCCGATCTCGCCGGCAAAACCCCCCACGCCGGTCACCGGACCGCCACCGATGAGGACTCCCCCGCCGACACCACTCGCACCGCCGTTCAGGAACACGAGGTCGTCGACGCCCCGCCCGGCCCCGAAGCGGCCCTCGGCGATCGCACCGAGCGACGCGTCGTTGGCCGCGCGGGTCGGCAGGCCGGTCGCGGACGCCACGACGGCCGCGAACGGCTCGTCGATCCACCCGAGGTGCGGGGCGAGCCGCACGACTCCCCCGTCGGACCCGACCAGCCCGGGGACCGCGAGACCCACCCCGAGCAGCCGCACGTCGGGAGACAGCGCGCCGGAGCGCAGCCCGGCGATCACCTCGGCGGCGAGCGCCGCGGCCCGGGGCGCGCTGGGCACCCCGTCGGTCTCGCGACGGACTCGATGCTGCACGACGCCGTCGAGCCCGACCACGCCGACCGTGACGGCGTCGATCTCGGGGTTGACCGCGATCGCGACGACACGGGGGTCCGGCGCCACGACCGGGCTGGGCCGCCCGACCCGGTTGGTGCCGACCGGGTCGGTCTCGACGACGAGTCCCCGGTCGACGAGTTCACCCACGAGCGCCGCGATCGTCGACCGGTTGAGCCCGGTCGCCTGAGTGAGGGCCGACCGCGACGCGGCCCCGTCGGTGTGGACGATGCCGAGCACCGTCGCGAGGTTGTCCCGCCGGACCCGGTCGAACCGCGCACCGAGGTCGGGAGCCGCTGCGCCCTCACCGTCGCCCTGCTGAGTCGTCACGCCCGCGCCCCTTCGTCGGTCGAGGCTACCTCGACCTCACCGGGCGGCGCGTCGAGGACGCCACGCCGCCCGGTGCCTGAGTCGCCCGTCGGCCCCGGCCCCGGCGTCAGACCTCGTCGACCCGCCAGCCGGTGGCGGCGGTGTCGACCGACACCGCGCCTCCTGACCGCGTGACGACGAAGTCGGCGGACTCGCCGGTGGGCGTGGTCACCGTGATCGAGCGGGTGCCGTCACCCCCGGGGAACACCCTCAACACGAGACCGTCGAGGTAGTCGTGGTCGGGCCGGTCGTCCCGCGCTCCGACCGGGATCACCGCCCCCTCGCGCACGTAGAGCGGCAGGCTCATGACGTCGTGTCGCTCGGTGCGCCACGTCCCGGACCCCGCGTCGACGACCTCGCCGGTGAACCAGTTCGTCCAGCGCCCGGCCGGCAGGTAGACCTCGACGGTGCCGTCGGCCGAGAAGACCGGTGCGACCAGCAGGTCGTCTCCGAGCAGGTACTGGGTGTCGACGTGGGCGGCGCCGCGGTCGCCGGGGAAGGCCAGGGCCATCGGACGCATGACCGGCAGTCCCGAGCGCGACGACGCGAGCCCGGCGGCGTAGAGGTAGGGCATGAGGGACAGCTTCAGCTTCGTGAAGCGGCGGGTGACCTCGACGGCCTCGTCGTCGAAGGCCCACGGCACCCGGTACGACGAGCTGCCGTGGAACCGGCTGTGGCTCGACAGCAGGCCGAAGGCCGTCCACCGCTTGTAGACCTCGGCGTCGGGAGTCCCCTCGAAGCCGCCGATGTCGTGGCTCCAGAACGAGAAGCCGCTCATGGCCAGGGACAGTCCGCCGCGGAGGGTCTCGGCCATCGACTCGAAGGTGGACGTCGAGTCGCCACCCCAGTGCACGGGAAGCGCCTGACCGCCCGTCGTCGCCGAGCGGGCGAAGACGACGGCGTCGCCCTCGCCGCGCACCTCCTCGAGCACCTCGAAGACCGCCTGGTTGTAGAGCTGCGTGTACCAGTTGTGCATGCGCTCGGGGTCGGAGCCGTCGTGCCAGACGACGTCGGTGGGGATGCGCTCGCCGAAGTCGGTCTTGAACGCGTCGACCCCCTGGGCCTGCAGCCGACGCAGGTGCCCCTGGAACCAGGCCGTCGCCTCGGGGTTCGTGAAGTCGACCAGGCCCATGCCGGCCTGCCAGAGGTCCCACTGCCAGACGCTGCCGTCGGGGTTCCGCACGAGGTAACCGGCCTCGGCCGCCTCGCGGAACAGTGCCGAGCGCTGACCGATGTACGGGTTGATCCAGACGCAGACGCGCAGGTCGCGCTCGTGCAGCCGGGCGAGCATGCCCTCGGGGTCGGGGAACACGCGGGGGTCCCACTCGAAGTCGCACCACTGGAACTCGCGCATCCAGAAGCAGTCGAAGTGGAACACGCTGATCGGCATGTCGCGGCGGGCCATCTCGTCGACGAAGCCCGTGACCGTCGCCTCGTCGTAGTCGGTCGTGAACGACGTCGACAACCAGAGGCCGTACGACCAGGCCGGCACGTGGGCCGGCCGACCGGTCAGGCGCGTGTACCGGTCGAGCACGTCGGCGGGCGTCGGGCCGGCGATCACCAGGTAGCGCAGGGTCTCTCCCGCCACCGAGAACTGCACCCGCTCGACCGACTCGGAGCCGATCTCGTACGAGACGTGACCCGGGTGGTCGACCAGGACGCCGTACCCGCGGTTCGTGACGTAGAACGGGACGTTCTTGTAGGCCTGCTCGCTCGACGTGCCCCCGTCGGCGTTCCACACGTCGACCGTCTGGCCGTTCTTGACCAGCGGACCGAACCGCTCGCCGAGGCCGTAGACGAGCTCGCCGACGCCCAGCGAGAGTTGCTGCGAGACGTAGCTCGGCGCGAGGACGCGTCCGGTGCCGGCCCGGGCGTTGCCGAGCATCGCCCCGTCGACCTGGGCGTCCGCGGCTACCCGGTGGTAGCCGACCGACTTGTGGCCCGACCGGGTGAGCACGGTGTCGCCGTCGCGGAACGTCAGCTCGAACGGCGCTCCGCGACCGACCGTGGCCGTGAGGCGTCCCGAGGTCAGGGTCGCGCCTCCTTCGCTCGTCTCGACGACCCCGACTCCGGCGGGGCCGCCCTCGGAGCCCACCAGGTCGAACCCGATCTCGTCACGACCACCGGCGAAGTGCGTGACGTCGACGGCGATCACGCCCTCCATCGGCGAACTCAGCGCGATCGTCAGCGTCGGGCGGTTGAGGGTGTCGCCCCGCGAGCCGATCACCTTGGTGGGTGCGGTGACCTCGATCGAGCGTCCGTCCGCCCGGGGCTCGACGTCGTGGGCCTCCTGGGCGAAGAGGGACTCGACCCCCGGGCGGACCTGCCAGAAACCGTCGGTGAACTTCATGTGGAGCCTTTCGGGGTGGAACGCGTCACTTGACCGCGCCGGCCGTGATGCCGCGGGTCAGGGTGCGCTGGAAGATCAGGAAGAAGACGAGCGTGGGGATCAACCCGAGCAGGGCCGACGCGCTCGTCGTGGTGACGTCCATCAGCCGGTCGCCCTGCAGGGCGGTGATGGCGACGGGGACCGTCTGGTTGCCGTTGGACACCAGGAAGGTGAGCGGGATGAGGAACTCGTTCCACGTCCAGATGAAGAAGAAGATCGCGAGCACCGACAGGGTCGGCCGACTGATCGGCACGATGACCCGCCAGAGGATCTGCCACCGACTCGCCCCGTCGAGCGACGCCGCCTCGAGGACCTCTTTCGGGAACGTGCCGTACACGCTCGAGAGCAGGTAGGTGCCGAAGGCGCTCTGGATCACCGTGAAGATGATGATGACCGCCCAGATGTTGTCGTAGAGGCCCACCTGCTTGAACATGAAGTACAGCGGGTAGAGCAGGGCCTCCTGGGGCAGCATGTTCGCGAGCAGGAACAGCACGATGATCCAGGTGCGACCGCGCACCCGGCCGATGCCGAGCGCGTAGGCGTTGAACACCGAGATGACCACGGCGAACAGGGCCACCAACCCGGCGATCACGAAGCTGTTCCAGAGCTTGGCCGGGAACTCGACGCGGTTCCAGAAGTCGACGAGACCGTCGACGTACAGCGACGTCGGCAGGCTGAGCGGCCCTCCGGTCGTGTAGTCGGCGGGCGACTTGAACGAGTTGACCAAGATCAACAGGAACGGCAGGGCGATCAGCACGCCGAAGGCGATCGCCGCGGCGAGGATCAGCCAGTCGGTGGCCGTCTTCTTGCGCCCCCGTTGCCTGGCCTTCGGGAGGCGCGGGCTGGGCACCGCGGGACGGATGCGGTCGTCTTTCACCGGCGGCACGACGGTCGTGGCCATCAGCGTTCCCTCTCTGCTCGTTCGACCCGGTTCTGTGCCCGGATGAAGAAGATGGTGATGACGACGATGACGAGCGTCAGCGCCGTCGCGATGGTCGCGCCGTAGCCGACCTGCTGGCTCTGGAAGAACTCGCTGTACGCGTAGTAGCTCGGCACGATCGTCGAGTCGCCGGGGCCGCCGCGGGTCAGGGCGTAGATCGGTCCGAACACCTTCAACGCGGCGATCGTGCAGGTCAGCACGACGACGAAGATCTCGGGGCGGATGATGCTCACCGTGATCGCCCGGAACCGCTGGAACCAGCCGGCGCCGTCGAGTTCGGCGGCCTCGTACAGCTCGGGGTCGACCCGTTGCAGTGCGGCCATGAAGATGACGACGGGATAGCCGAGCTGCACCCAGACCATCACCACCATGATGCTGAGCAGCGCGGTGTCGGGGCTGCCGAGCCAGTTGTGCTGCAGGGCGCCCAGCCCCACGGCGTCGAGGACGGTGTTGAGCGCACCGTTCTCGGGTCGGAGTATCCAACCGATGACGATCGCGGCGATCGCCACGGGCAGGATCTGCGGCAGGTAGTAGGTCGCCCGCAGGAACGACGCCAGGCGGCCGCCGAACTTCCGGCCGATCAGGTCGAACAGCATCGCGGCGAGCAGGAGGCCCAGCACGGTGGGGACCACCACCATGGCGATGATGAGGAAGACGCTGTTGAGGAAGGACGTCCAGAAGCGGTCGTCGCTCATCAGCTCGCGCCAGTTGTCGAGCCCCGCCCAGGTCGGCGGGCGGATGCCCCGGTAGTCGGTGAAGCTGAGGTAGACGTTCCAGATCAGCGGGACCAGGATCACGACCGCGAACAGGACGAAGCCGGGGATCAGGTACAGCCAGAAGCCCGCGCGGCGGGCTCCGGGCAGGAGGCTCTCCTCCGGCGGGAGGGCCGACGACGTGCGTCGGCCCTCGCGACGGGGGCGCGCCTCCCTGGCACCGGGGCGGGTGTCGAGGGAGGTCACGGCTACTTCCCGGTGATGTCGTCGACGCCGCTCTGGTACTGGTCGCCCAGGGTGGTGAGCATCTCGTCCGGCGTGGCGGTGCCGTTGACGAGCTCCTGGGTGCCGGCGACCAGCTGGTCGTAGAAGGTCGGCGTGGGCCAGTCCGGGTAGAACGCCAGGCCGTCGCGGTCGAGCAAGGTGTTGAAGTTCGCGATCAACTCCTGGCTCTTCGGGTCGGTGATGTCGGCCGGGTCGGCCTTCACCGGCACGCCGCCGTTGTTGCCGATGAGGTTCTGGATCTCGGGGCGCATCGTGATGTCGATGAACTCGTACGCGAGGTCCTTGTTGGCCGCGTTCTCGGGGACGACCCAGAGGTTGCCGCCCGACCCGGGTGCCATGTCGCTGCCGGGGAACAGGAACGTGCCCCAGTCGAAGGTCGCCTCGTCGGCGACCCGTCCGGCCCACCAGCTGCCGGAGACCATGATCGGCGCCCCGCCGCTCATGAAGGTCGTGCCCATGTCCTCGGCCTTGATGCCGGTGACGTCCTTCGAGATCCAGCCGTTGTCGACGTACTCCTTCAGCTTGTCGGCGGCGTAGGTCAGCTCGGGGCCCTGCCAGTCGACGTCGCCCTCGTAGAGCTGGTAGTCGTCGACGAACGAACGGTCGGCCTTCGAGAGGGCCAGCTGGTAGAACAACTGCCCGAGCGGGTACTCGCCACCGGCCTCGGCGAGCGGCGTGATGCCGGCGTCGGCGAAGGTCTGCAGGGCCGTCTCGAACTCGTCGTACGTCGTGGGCACCGCGATGCCCTGCTCGGCGAAGGCGTCCTTGTTGTAGAACACCTCGACGTACTCGCCGTAGTTCGGGATGCCGTACCAGCTGCCCGAGCCCATGACGCCCTTCTCGTCGTACTTCGAGGTCGTGGCGATCGACGGGGCGAGGTCGTCGTCCCAGCCGTACTCGTCGACGGCGTCGTCGAGGTTCGCGAGCAGCCCCTGGCTCGCGAGCAGGCCCGCCGTGGCGTTGCCCTTGTTGTACTCGAGGATGTCGGGCGCCTCGTTCGAGTTGAGCACCTGGCTCGCGGTCGAGCGGATCTGCTCGAAGCTCTTCTCCTCGAACTCGACCTTCGCACCGGTCTCTTCCTCGAAGGTGGCGATCGCCTGGTCCCAGGCGATGCCCATGGCGCTGGTCTCGCTCTCGAAGTGCCAGAGCTTCAGCACGTCGGGGTCGGACGACCCCGAGCTGCCTGCCGAGCATCCGGTCAGCAGCGCCGCGGTGGCCGCGAGGGCCGTCCCGACGGCGACGATGCGTCGTTTCTTCATGTGTCTACCTCCTCGTAGAGGCCCCGTGCCGATCATCGAAGCGTTTCGACGATCAGCGTGGAGCGATGTGATCTGGCCGTCGGATGACGGTGGTGCGATGGTGCGGTGGTGCGGTCGGTAGGGGTTCAGGAGGCGCGGGCCGGCCCGGAGACCGAGCCCTTCGCCAGGTAGGTGGGCGCGATCAACTCGACGCCCGTGTCGAGATGACCGTCGATCCGCTCGAAGGCGGCCCCGACCGCCCGCGAGCACATCTCGTCGATCGGCAGCGGGATGGTGTCGAGGGCCGGCTCGAACTCGTCGGCGGGGTAGCTGGCACAGGCCGCCAGCACCGAGAGGTCGCGGGGGATCTCGAGTCCGAGGCGGCGGACGCGCTGGAGGACGGCCTCGGCGGTGGGCTCGCTGCAGTGCAGCACGAGCGCGGTCATGCCGGGCAGCCTCTCGCGGAGGTCGTCGAACGCCCGGACGGCCGACGCCCGCCCGAGGTCCGCCGCCACGGTCAGCGTCTCGACGTCGCGGCTGTCGGCCCGGCCCGCGAAGGCCTCGTCGAAACGGCGGATGAAGCCGGTGTCGCGCTCGCCGTAGGAGGCCGGGTGACCGATGACGCCGATCGTCCGGTGCCCGGCGTCGGCCAGACGGTCGACGCTCTCGGCGGCTGCGGCCGCGAAGTCGAGGTCGATGCAGGCGAGGTCGTCGACGCCCTGCGGGATGCCGATGAACCCGGCCGGCAGGTCGAGTTCGCGCACGAGGTCGACGCGCTCGTCGACGGTCGCGACGCCGATCGCGACGACGCCGTCGACGAGCGAGCTCGAGGCCACGCGCCGGATGCCGGACACCTCGTCGTCGGTGGCTAGGAGCAACACGTCGTAGTCGCGACGACGGGCCGCCTCGACGACGGCGGTGACGAACCGCATCTGGGTAGGCTGGTGGTTGTCGGGCCGGATCGGCGCGCTGAGCGCCAGGATGTTGGTCCGGGCACCGGCGAGCATGCGGGCTCCGGCATGCGGCCGGTAGCCGAGCCGCTCGACGGCGTCGGTGACCCGCTGCCGGGTCGACGCCGCGATCGACCGCTTGCCGGACAGGGCGTACGAGACCGTCGAGATCGACACACCGGCGGCTTGGGCCACGTCGTGGATCGTCGTCATGATGACCTCGCTGTCGATTGCCGAACAGGTGCGGAAGCGCTTCGACTGCCGCGGGTCGAGACACTACGTCAGCTGCGACGGGGCGCGCAAGTCTTTTGTGGGAGCCCGCGACAAATGGCCCAGACCTCTTCCGCGCCGACGAAAGACGGGATATGTTGAGGCTCACAACATTCGCGTCGGGGCGGGATCGCCCCACGCGACCGACCGCTCGACCCTGGAAGGGACACCGATGTCCACCACCCCCACCCGCGAAGACAAGTTCTCGTTCGGCCTCTGGACGATCGGCTACAACGGCTCGGACCCCTTCGGCGGCCCGACCCGCCCGCAGCTCGACGTCGTCGAGGCCGTCGAGAACCTCGACCGCCTCGGCGCGTACGGCCTGACCTTCCACGACGACGACCTGTTCGCCTTCGGCTCGACCGACGCCGAGCGCCAGAAGCAGATCGACCGCCTGAAGGGCGCCCTCGACGCGACCGGGATCGTCGTGCCGATGGTCACCACGAACCTCTTCAGCGCACCCGTCTTCAAGGACGGCGGCTTCACCTCGAACGACCGTGGCGTGCGACGCTTCGCCCTGCGCAAGGTGCTCCGCAACATCGACCTCGCCGCCGAGCTCGGCGCGAAGACCTTCGTCATGTGGGGTGGCCGCGAGGGCGCCGAGTACGACAGCGCGAAGGACGTGCAGGCCGCCCTCTCGCGCTACAAGGAGGGCGTCGACATGCTCTCGCAGTACGTGCTCGACAAGGGCTACGACCTGCGCTTCGCGATCGAACCCAAGCCCAACGAGCCCCGCGGCGACATCCTGCTGCCGACCCTCGGTCACGCCATCGCGTTCATCGAGACGCTCGAGCACCCCGAGATGGCCGGCGTGAACCCCGAGGTCGGTCACGAGCAGATGGCCGGACTGAACTTCACGGCCGGCATCGCCCAGGCGCTCTACCAGGGCAAGCTCTTCCACATCGACCTCAACGGCCAGCGCGGCATCAAGTACGACCAGGACCTCGTGTTCGGCCACGGCGACCTCCAGAACGCCTTCTCGCTCGTCGACCTGCTCGAGCACGGCTCGCCCCAGGGCGGACCGACCTACGACGGCCCGCGTCACTTCGACTACAAGCCCTCGCGCACCGAGACGATCGACGGCGTGTGGGAGTCCGCGGCCGCCAACATGCGGATGTACCTGCTCCTCAGGGAGCGCGCGCAGGCCTTCCGCGCCGACCCCGAGGTGCAGGAGGCCCTGGCCGCCAGCCAGGTCGCCGAGCTCTCGGTGAACACCCTCGCCGACGGTGAAGGCTACGAGCAGCTGCTCGCCGACCGCGCCTCCTACGAGGACTTCGACGCCGACGCCCACTTCGGTGGACACGGGTACGGCTTCGTGCGGTTGCAGCAGCTCGCCCTCGAGCACCTGATGGGTGCTCGAGGCTAGAGCCCGGCGCGTCGGCGTTCGCATCGCGAGCGCCGACGCGCCCCGTCCCGTCGGGCGGCCGACCCGGCGGCACCAGCAGGGGGCAGGAATCCGGTATATTACGAGCATTGCTCTGAAGACCGGCCGAACGGATCGACCTCGATGACTGCCCGCCCCTTGCGCCCCCGCCGCTCGGCGACCGATCGACCGTCGGTCGCCGTCATCGGCACCCGCGGCTACCCCAGCTACTACGGCGGATTCGAGACCGCGGTGCGCCGGATCGCCCCCGCCCTGGTCGACGCCGGCTGGGACGTCACGGTCTACGGTCGCGACGGGTCGACCCGCGACGACGACCCCGCCCGCGACCGTCGGGTCACCTCCCGCCTGACGAAGGGCGTCGAGAGCAAATCGCTCAGCACCCTGAGCTACGGCCTCACCGCCGTGCTGGACGCCCTCGTGCGCCGGCCCGACGCGGCCCTCGTCATGAACGTGGCCAACGGCTTCTGGCTGCCCTTGCTCAGGCTGCGCGGCATCCCCGTGCTGGTCAACGTCGACGGCATCGAGTGGGAGCGTGCCAAGTGGGGACGCGCGGCGAAGACGGTGTTCCGTCTCGGAGCAAAGGCCAGCGCGCGCTTCGCGAACGGGCTGATCTGCGACGCCCGCGAGATCGTCCGGCGCTGGCAGGCCGACTTCGGCGTGGACGGCCTGTTCATCCCCTACGGCGGCGACCCGGTCCGCGACCTGCCGGTCGAGCCGGGCCAGCGACACCGCGGGTACGCCCTGGTCGTCGCGCGCTTCGTCCCCGAGAACACCGTCGTCGAGTTCGTCGAGGCGGCCCGCTCGATCGCCGAGCGGCACGACGTGGTCATCGTCGGCTCGACCGGCTACGGCGGCGAACTCGACGAGCTCGTGCGCGGACTGGCCGAGGCGAACGACCGCGTGACCTGGCTCGGCCACGTCAGCGACGACGATCGTCTGCACGCCCTCTGGCAGCACGCCGGGGCCTACTTCCACGGCCACAGCGTCGGCGGCACGAACCCGGCGCTGGTGCAGGCCATGTTCGCGGGGGCGCCCGTCGTCGCGCGCGACACCGTCTACAACCGCGAGGTGCTCGACGGAGCCGGCACCCTGGTGGCGCCCGAGCCCGCCGCCATCGCCGCCGCCGTCACCGCGCTGCTCGACGATCCGGCCGAGCAGGAACGCCTCAGCGCGGCGGCCCTCGCTCGTGCCGCGGACGCCTACACCTGGCAGTCCGTCTGCGACGCCTACGAGGAGGCGCTGCGAGCGACCCTGCCCCGCTCGCGCTGACCGACGATCCCCCCGCACAATAACTTGCACAAAGGTGTGCAAGATCGTACGATCGGGTCATGCCTGCCGCCGATGACCCCGTCCGCGCCACCCGTGCGCCACGCCGCGACGCCACCGCGAACCGCGACGCGCTGATCTCTGCCGCGGCACTGCTGCTCAACCGCGATCCGTCCGTGTCGCTCGAGGCCATCGCGGCCGAGGCTGGCCTGTCCCGACGCTCGGTCTACGGCCACTTCGCCACGCGGGACGACCTCGTGCGCGAGGTCAGCCTGCGCGGTGCCGCCCGCATCGGCGTCGCCGCGAGACCGGCACCGATCGCGGACCCGGTCGTGCAACTCGCCTCCCTGGCCGCCCGACTCTGGGCCGAGGTCGAGCACGTGCGCGTCATGGCGCAGCTGACCGTGCGCGGCCCGATGGCCCACGAGGTCGGCGAGGCGCTCGCCCCGTTGCGGAAGACCGTCCGCGACGTCGTCCGTCGTGGCGTGGAATCCGGACGCATGCGCGACGACATCGCTCCCCACACGCTCGCCCACCTGGTGGAGGGCGCCGCCCTGTCCGTGCTCGACGAGGCCACGACGCAGCGGCTCAGCCGCTCCGAGGGCCACCGGCTCGTCATGCTGGCGGTGCTCGGCGTCGTCGGCCTCGACTGGCGCACCGCCGGCGACCTCGTCGCGACCGCCCCCGAACTCGCGCTCCCTCCCGAACCGGCGACCGGCGCCTCCTCGATGCCCCCGACCGGAGAACCCGCATGAGACTCGAACTGCACGACGTCGCGATCGGCGACGGTCCCGGCGCGGCACTCCCCCGGCTGAGCGCGGTCGCCGACCGCTGGGTCCCGGGCTTCGTCGCGGTCGAGACCGAGAACGCGCCCACCCTGGCGTCACTCGTCGCGGGGGGCCGCATGCGCCCCGAGACCGGCCGGGTGACGATCGACGGTCGGGCGGACGACGCGGCGATCCGCGCCTCCTTCGCCCTCGTCGACACCCCCACCGTCGCCGAACCGTTCGCGGCCCTCACGGTCGTCCAGGTCGCCCGCGAAGAGCTCGCCCTCGCCGGGCTCCGCGCCGACAAGGACTCGGCTCGTCTGCTGCTCGAGGAGATCGGGCTGGACGAGCACGAGCGGACCCGCCTGAGCGCCCTGCCCACCGAGCTGCGCGTCCGCCTGCTCTGCGAGTTGGCGGTGCTGCGCCCCGAGGTGCGCGGGCTGGTCGTGACCACCCCCGAACGGCACGGAGGCGACGTCGCCGCCTGGCTCTCGGTCGTCCACGACATGGTCGGCCGCGACTACACCGTGTTGACCATCACCGGGTTCGCGGCCCTCGCGACGATCGAGTCGCTGCCCACGCCCGAGTTCGCCCCGGCCGGGACCGACGCCGTACCCGAGACCGACACCGCGCCTCCTTCCTCCCCCGACGACACCGCGGTCGCCACCACCCCCGACACCTCCGTCGAAAGCGACCAGCCGTGAAGATCTACGCCCTCGTCCGTTCCGAGCTGCAGCGCCTCACCGCCACCCCGCTCGCCCGCCTGGCACTCGTCGCGCTGATGACCGTGCCGCTGCTCTACGGCGGCCTCTACCTCTGGGCCAACCAGGACCCCTACGCCAAGCTCGACCAGATCCCGGCCGCCCTCGTGAACACCGACGCGGGCACCACGGTCGACGGCGAGACGGTGAACTACGGCGACGAGGTCACCGACCAGATCACCGACGGCGGCGACTTCGACTGGCACGTCGTCTCGGCCGCCCAGGCCGCGGCGGGCCTGCGCGACCAGACCTACGACTTCACCTTCACGATCCCGAAGGGCTTCAGCGACGACCTCACCTCGGCGAGCGGCGACGACCCGAAGCGGGCCCAGATCACCCTCGCGACGAGCGACGTCAACAGCTACCTCTCGTCCACGATCGCCGAGCAGGCGGCGAAGACCATCCGGGCCTCGGTCACCGAGAAGGTCGGCAAGGAGGCGGCGGGCCGACTGCTGGTCGGCCTGGCCGACGTGCGCACGAACCTGGGCAGTGCGGTCGACGGGGCCAACCAGCTCGTCGCCGGCACCGGTTCGGCCGTCGCCGGAGCGAACCAGCTGGCCGACGGTGCGGCCGACGCGGCGACCGGGGCCCACACCCTCGCCGACGGGACGAGCCAGCTCAGCTCGGGGGCGTCCGCGCTGGACACGGGACTGCAGACGCTGAAGACCCAGACGACGGACCTGCCCGCGCAGACCCGGACCCTGGCGGACGGTGCCGCCCAGGTGGCGGCCGGCAACGATGCCCTGGCCACCGGCGTGGCCGACGCGGCCACGACGAGCGCGACGGCCGCGGCCGGCCTGCCCGCCGCGCAGCAGCAGGCGCAGCAGCAGATCGCCGAAGCCCTGCGCCAGCAGGGTTACACCGACGAGCAGATCCAGCAGATCGCCGCGACCTTCGCCCCCGCGACCGAGTCGCTGACCACCGCCCTCCAGGACGCGAACACCCAGATCCAGGGGCTGAACACCCAGGTGGGGCAGCTCGCCACGGGGGCCGACCAGGTCTCGACCGGTGCCGCGACCCTGGCCGCCGCCACACCGGCCCTGACCCAGGGCATCTCGTCGGCCGCGACCGGCTCGTCGCAACTCGCCACGGGCGCGGCGAGCGCCGCCACGGGCGCCTCGACCCTCGCGACCGGTCTCGACACCCTGAGCAGCGGGTCCACCTCGCTGCGCGACGGCGTCGTCAGCCTCGACACGGGCACCACCCAGCTCCGCGACGGACTGCAGAGCGGCCTCGGCGAGATCCCCGCGAGCACCGACCGGACGCGCGACGACCAGGCGAGCGCCATCAGCGACCCGGTCGCGGTCAAGGACGCCGCCCTCACGAGTGCCGGCACCTACGGCGCCGGACTGGCACCGTTCTTCATCAGCCTCGCGGCCTGGATCGGCATGTACGCGCTGTTCCTGATCGTGAAGCCGATCTCGAAGCGGGCCATCACCGCCGTCAAGGCCCCCGTGCGCATCTCGCTGGCCGGCTGGCTGGCCCCGGTGGTGCTCGGCGTCGTGCAGATGGTCGCGCTCTATGTCATCGTCACGCAGGCGCTCGGCTTCGAGGTCGCCCACCCGCTCGGCATGATCGGGCTGATGGCCCTCGCCTCGGCGGCGTTCGCGGCGATCATCATGACGCTCAACGTCTGGCTCGGCAGCGTCGGGCAGTTCCTCGGACTGGTGCTGATGGTCGTGCAGCTCGTCACGGCCGGCGGGACCTTCCCGTGGCAGACCCTGCCCGCGCCGCTCGCAGCCCTCCACTTCGTGCTGCCGATGAGCTACGCCACCGACGGCCTGCGCCAGGTGATGTACGGCGGCAGCTCGGCCGCGGCCTGGGGCGACGCCGGCGTGCTGGCGGCCTGGCTGCTCGGCGCGCTCGTGCTGACCTGGGTCGCGACCTCCCGCATGACGCGGGCGCGCACGATGCGCGACCTGCGGCCCTCGCTGATCGGCTGAGACCGCCACTTCCGCCGAGGACGCAGGAGGCGCGGGTCGCGTGACCCGCGCCTCCTGCGTCCTCGCGCGGTCGCGCCGCTAGTCGGTGCGGGTCTCGAGGGTGGGGAGCACGGCGGGGTCGGCGTCGTGCAGGAACGTCGTGAGGCGTTCGACCTCGTCGACCTCGCCGATGGCGGCCGCACCTCGCCGGAGGGCGAAGAGGGACCGCAGCACGCCCCGGTTGGGTTCGTGCGACCACGGCACGGGGCCCTGTCCGCGCCACCCCGCCTTGCGCAGCGCGTCGAGACCGCGGTGGTAGCCGACGCGGGCATAGGCGTAGGCCTCGAGCTCGGCGCCGCGGGCGTCGGCCTCGTCGCTGAGCAGTGCCCAGGCGAGCGACGACGTGGGGTGGGCGACGACGACCTCGGCCGTCGTCAGCGTCTCGAGGTCGGCGACGACGTCGGGTTCGGCGGGCAGGCGGGTCTCGGGCACGCCGAGCAGGTTCGTTGCGGTCATCCCCCCATCATCCCCGACGTCCGTCCCGGGGACCGTCGCGACCCTGGTATAACTCGTTTCGTCGTGCAATACTGAGATATCACACACGGTCATCGGCCGTGTCGGGCGCCACGGTGCCCGCGAGCTCTCGACGAAAGACCACCGTGCCCACGACCCGACCGCGCCGCGCCGCCCTCGACTCCCCCGCCCTCCTGGCGTACCCGATGCACGGCCAGCGCAAGCTGCTCGACGAGGGCTACCGCACCCGGGACGGTCACCTGATCGAATGGCTCGGTCACGACCTCGCGGGCCGTGGCGGGGTCACCGTCGTCTCGAGGCCGGAGCCCCTCGTGACCTCGATCGCCCGCCGCCGCCCGATCGGGGCACCGGCCGTCGGCACCCGGTCGGTCGACCCGATCACGCTCCGGGCTCCCGACCCGCGCGACCGACGACGCTGGTGGGTCGCGTCCGCCCGCGCCTACCCCTCGTTGCCCCCGTCGGCGGCATCCGTGCCGGCCCTCGTCTGGAATCCCTTCGCCGCCGTCGCCCCGGTCGCGGCCAATCCCTTCGCCGGTCCCCGGCGGGTCGTCCTCGACCTGCTGGACGACTGGAGCCGGCACTACGCCTTCGAGAGCATCCGCGCCGAGGTCGACGAGGCCTACGCGGCCGCCTTCGCCCTCGCTGACGTCGTGACGGCCAACGGCGCGGGCACCGCCGACCTCGCCCGCCGACACGGACGCACCGACGTCGTCCTGCTGCCCAACGGCTGCGACCCCCACCGCTTCGACGGCACGAGCCGGGCGACCGGCCCGACCACCGTCGGGTACGTGGGCAAGATCGGGCGGAGGCTCGACCTCGCCGGCATCCTGGCGACCGTCGCCGCCCTGCCCCACGTGTCGTTCGTGTTCGCCGGCCCGGTGCTGGACGCCGAGTACGGGGTGCTGGCCGACTCGCCCAACGTCACCCTGCTGGGCGACGTGCACTACGACCGCGTGCCGGCCCTGCTGCAGACCTTCGACGTCGGCTGGGTGCCCCACCACGTCGGCGAGCGCGAGGTCGGCGGGGACGTCATCAAGACCTACGAGTACCGCGCGGCGGGTCTCCCCGTCCTCAGCACGGCCGTCTGCGGCATCGAGGCGCGCGGTCTGGACGGCGTGACGGTCGCCGACACCGCCGAGCACGCCTCGGTGCTCGCCGCACTCGCCGCAGGCTCCGACGGGCGGGTGCCCCGGCTCCCGGGTGCCATCCCTCCCGACGCCACGTGGCGGCAGAAGGCCGACGTCGTCCGCGACGCGCTCCGCCTGCCGGCCCGCCGACCGTCCTAGACCCGATCAGCCCCCGATCCGACACCACGCCGTTCAGCAGGGAAGAACTCCATGGAACTCAAGACCTTCATCACCGTCGTCCGGACGCGGTGGGTCCTCATCGTCGTCGTGACCCTGAGCGCCGTGCTGCTCGGGGCGACCGCGTCGCTCGCGACGGCGAAGTCGTACGCGTCGTCGACGCAGCTCTTCGTCTCGGTCTCGTCGATCGGCTCGTCGGACGCCGGCGACCTCGTCCAGGGCAGCAGCGCCGCGCAGGCCAAGGTGCGCTCGTACGTCTCCGTCGTCACGTCGGGTCGGGTGCTCGAACCCGTCATCGCCGATCTCGGGCTCGACACCACCCCCGCGGGGCTCGCCTCGAAGATCTCGGCCTCCAGCCCGGTGAACACGTCGTTGATCGACATCTCGGTCACCGACGGCGACCCCGCGCAGGCGGCACGACTCGCCGACGCCGTGGCCACGAGCTTCGAGAAGGTGGTCGAAGAGCAACTCGAACAACCCGTGGGCGGCGGCAGCGGGCTGGTCACCGTCGAGTCCATCGACGCTCCCGTCGTGCCGACGAGCCCGGCCAACCCCAAGCCCGTCCTCTGGATCAGCCTGGCCCTCGGCCTGGGCATCCTGTCGGGCACGGCCCTGGCCCTCCTCCGCAACACCCTCGACACGCGCATCCGCAGCAAGGCCGACGTCGAGGGGGTGACGAACGCGCCGCTGCTCGGTGGCATCGGCTTCCACACAGAAGCCTCCTCGGCCCCGCTGGTCGTCAACAACGATCCGCGCAGCCCACTCGCCGAGTCCTACCGCGCCCTCCGCACCAATCTCCAGTTCGTCTCGTTCGAGGGACGCAGCCGGACCTTCATCGTCACCTCGGCCATGCCCGGCGAGGGCAAGTCGACGACGGCGGCGAACCTGGCCGTCTGCCTGGCCGAGACCGGTGCCTCGGTGCTGCTCGTCGACGCCGACCTGCGCCGGCCCCGCGTCGCCGAGGTCATGGGCCTCGAGGGCGCCGTCGGACTGACCGACCTGCTCGTCGGGCGGGCAGAACTCGTCGACGTCGTGCAGCCGTGGGGACGCCTGGGCCTCCACGTGCTGCCCTCGGGCACCGTTCCCCCGAACCCGAGCGAACTGCTCGGCTCGCTCGCCATGGCGAGCCTCGTCTCGACGGTCGAGGTCGACTACGACTTCGTCATCATCGACACCCCACCCCTGCTGCCGGTGACCGACGCCGCCGTCCTCAGCCGCTGCGTGAGCGGCGTGATCGTCGCGACCGCCGCCCAGCGATCGTCGCGCCACCAGCTGAAGCAGGCCCTCGCCGCCGTCTCCGAGATCGGCAGCCGCACCCTGGGGGTCGTCCTCACGATGGCCCCGACGAAGGGCCTGGGTGCCTACGGGTACGGCGCCTACGGGGGCTACTACGGTTCGGTGACCGAGAACTCGGTCCCCGCCTCGAGGGCGGCGGCCCGATGACCATCCCGCCCCTCGCGATGGTGTGCACCGGGAACATCTGCCGCTCGCCGCTGGCCGCCGAACTCGTGCGCAGTGCCACGTCGGCGGCCGTCCAGAGCTTCGGGACGTCGGCCGTGGTGGGCGAACCGCCGCCCCGCCCCACCCTGCAGGCCGCCGAGTCCCTCGGGCTCGACCTGTCGACCCATCGTGCCCGTCAGCTGACGGCCGACGTCGTGGGTCGCGCTCCCCTCGTCCTGGCGCTCGCCCGGGAACACCGCCGGGCCGTCGTCTCGCTGGTGCCGAGGGCGAACCGCACGACCTTCACCCTGCGGGAGTTCGCACGCCTGAGCCGTCTCATCGATCCCCACGAGACGGCACGCGCGATCGCATCGACCCCGGACCCCGCCGAGCGTCTGGACCGGGTCGTCGCCCTCGCCGCGGCGCACCGCGGCTCCGGCGCCCTCGTCACGCCCGACGAGGACGACGTCGTCGACCCTTTCGGGCTCGGAGCCGACGTGTACGCGAAGTCGACCGCCCAGATCGTCGACGCGACGAACGACGTCCTCGCCTACCTCGGGCAAGCCCTGAGAGCCTGACCCCGCCCCGCCCGCCTCCGACCACGCGCCCCGACGACAAGGTCGTCGGGGCGCTTCGTCGTGGGCGGGGACGACCGCGCGGCGGGACGGTCCCGCGACGGGGACGGTCCCGTTGGCTCAGCGGGCTGCCGTGAGGGTGCCGACGACGAGGCCGGGCCGGTCCGACGAGTCGCCGAGGACGCGGTCGTCGCGAGCCCGGCCATCGCGAGCCCGGTCGTCGCGAGCCCGGTCGTCGCGAGCCCGGTCGTCGCGAGCCCGGTGCGACCCGGACGGGTCCGCTCCGGCCGGGTCCAGCGCGGCTCGGTCGTCGCCCGGACGGTCCTGCAAGGCGCAGAAGGCCCACAAGACCGCGGACGTCGAGAACCAGACGAAGTAGTCGAACGAGAAGAGCGTGACGATCATGACGACGAGGACTGCCCGCCCGGCCCGGGAGGCGTGGACGAACCCGACGACGAGCGCCGCGACCAGTGAGACGATCCCGGCGATCCCGAACGTGGCGAGGGTGGTCACGAGCTGGTTGTCCACGACCGTGAACCCCTCTTGGGGCAGGAGGCCCCGGGCGTACAACTCGGCCTCGCTTCCGAAGCCGCTGCCGGCCAGTGCCTCGAGCGCGGGCCGCGCGAGGAGTCCGGGGACCGATCGGACCGCCCCCATCCGGTTCTCGTAGGAGCCGGAGGCCACGAGCGTCCCGACCGCCTCGACGATCTCGGACGCCAGGGCGGCGGCACCTGCGAGGGCTGCGAGCACGGTCAGGACGATCTTCGCGGCCCGGGACCGCGCCTCGGAGGTCATCAGGACGTAGGTCACGGCGAGGAGGACGGCGGCGACGACGCTTCGGCTTCCCGACAGCAGGATGCCCGCCGACAGCACGAGGACGGCGAACGGCGGGAACCAGACGGGGAAGGCCCGCCGCGCGACGAGGACGAGGACCAGGCAGACCGCGAGGAACACGGCGTACGGGATGGGGTGGCCGAGGGTGCCCTCGACCCGGACGAGACCACCGGGCAGGATCTTGTTGTCGCTGACGAACGAGCGGCCCGTCGCGAGGACCTTGTACCCGAAGGGGATCGGACGGTGGGTGATCGTGAGCTCGACGACTCCGACCACGACCTGCGCGAGGCCGAGGACGACGAGACCGCGGACGAACACGCGGAGGTCGCGGGACGACGACGTCGACACGAGCCACGAGATCACGACCCCGATCGCCGCGAGCTCGGCCATGAGGACGATCGTCGCCGGGGCGAGCGCCAGCACGCAGACGATCGAGAAGGCGAAGAACGCGGTCGTCGCCAGTGTGGCCCGAGGGCGGCCGATCGACCACGACCGGGGCGAGACGAGTGCCGCCACCGAGACGCCGGCCACGGCGGCCACGGCGGCGTGGCGGACGATGTCGGGCGCGGAACCCGACGTCGTCGAGATCAGGACGGCGAAGGCGATGACGAGCGCCGCGCCTCGTCGCCGGTCGGCCGGCAGGAGGAGCCCGCCGACGAATGCGACCAGGGCCGCCGCGACGGCACCGGAGAGGACGACGATCATCGGGCGGCCTCCCCTCGAGCGTGCGGATCCGACGGACCGACCGGGGCGGGCTCGGCGGGGGGCTCGACGGCCGGCACGGACGAGGCGCGGCGCGACCGCGCGAGGACGACGAGCTGGACGACGAGCCCCACGGCCTCGGCCGACACGAGTGCCGACACGGCACCCAGCGCGCCGTGGTGGGCCCCGAGCACGAGGACTCCCGGAACGCCGACGACCGCCGACGCGATCGACGCCGTCGTCGTCTGGGCGTGGCGCCCTGCACTGACCAGGGCGAGGCCGGCGCCACGAGACGTGCAGATGACGGCGATGAGCACGCCGCCCGCCAGGGCGAGGTCGGTCGACACCGGGACGGCGCCCGTGAAGAGGACGACGGCGACGGCCGGCATGGACAGCGCGAAACCGACGCCGACCACGAGGCCGAGCCCGGCGTTGAGACCGAGGGAGACCAGGCTGCGACGGTGCGCGAGTTCGGCGGAGGGCACGCCCACCCAGGTCTGCAGGCGGTCGGGAATCGCGGACACGACCTGCAGCCCCATGCGCAAGGGTCGGTCCACCGCGGCGAATCCGGCGACGGAACCGGGCGAGACGGCGCCCAGCAGGGCCACGGGCAGGGATTTGTAGGTCGTCGCCACGCCCCTCCCGAGCACGAGGACGAGTTGGGAGCGCACGACGGCCGGGACGGCGCGGAAGTCGCCCGCCCCGGGCAGACGGGCACCGCCGAGACGAGGCGCCACGCCGAAGGTGACGGCGGCCGCGAGGACCATGCCCGCGCCGTAGACCTCGAGGGGCGCACCGGCGGCGATCGCGACGGCCGAGACCAGCGAGGCCAGCACGCGCGGCGACGTCTCGGCGACGAGGACCAACAGCGGGCGCCCGAGGCCGATGAAGTACCAGGTCGGGCTGAGTGCGCCGAGCGCGACCCCTACGGAGACGAGCGCGGCCGCCGGGCGGTGTTCGTCCACGACGGCGAGCGTCACGGCCGCCGCGACCGGCAGCAGGACGGCGGTGGCGACGAGCTTGCTGGCCGATGCGGTGGCGAAGAGGTCACCGGGTGGCCGCGTCGCCCGGGCGACGCGTTGCGGGCCCACGATGCTCCAGCCGAGTTCGGCGACGACCGCCGTGGCGATGCCGACGGCCAGGCCGACGGCCACCGCCGCCCAGCCCGATGCCCCGTGGGTCGAGGTGATCGCGGGGATCACGGCCAGCGGGGCGGCCGCACCGAGGGCCGGCACGAGCAGGTGGAGGGCGAGACGGCCGACCTGCCGCCCGAATCCCCTCACGGGTGTTCCCGCCGAGGGCCGAGGGCCGACAGGTGGTCCGTGAACCGGTCGTACGATCTCTGCACCACCGACTCGAGGCGCTCGGCGACGTCGCGGGGCGACTCCGCCTGGTGGGCGAGCGGGGCCCCCACCAACGCGTCGGCGATCGAGGAGGCGCTGGTCGGCTCGGTCTGGACGAGCAGGCCCCCTGCCGCGTACCGGACGTCGTCGAGGGCGCTGGATCGCTGGGTGACGACGGTCCGACCGCACGCCAGCCCCTGCCAGACCTTGTTCGCCACGACGCCGCGGGCCTTGGCCGAGGAGCCGAAGACCCCCAGGACGACGTCGGCCCGGGCGATGTGGGCGAGGAGTTCGCCCTCGGGCACCGCGTCGACGAAGGTGCACCGGTCGCCGAGGCCCGCTCGACGGACCCGGGTCTCGACGGCTCGGCGGGCGGGACCGTCGCCGACGAGGACGACCTCGACCCGGCGACGGGCCCCGATCAGCGTGAGGGCGTCGACGACGAGATCGACGCCGTGGAGGGGGATGTACCCCCCGTAGTACAACACCCGGAGCGCGTCGTGAGGCGGAGCGGGCGGCTGCCGGGTGGCCCAGGCCGGGGCACCGACCGCGAGGGGGACGACCGCCGCCGAGGGGCCGTGGCGCCGGACGATCTCGGCGGCCCGTGGCTCGGTGTCGATCAGGTAGAGATCCGCGCACCTGACGGCCGCGGCGTCGAGCACACGGAACCGGAGGGCCGCGGGCGATGCCGGGGAGACCCGCCGCCAGTCGTCGACCGCCGTCTCGTATTGACCGACGAACCCGTCGACGACGAGAGCGGCACCCTGCAGACGGGCGACGAGCCACGCGAGCGGCGCGTGGCTGAGCCGGAACTCGGAGAGCAGGACGACGTCGGCCTGCCGGGCGCCCCGGACGAGCGAGCGGACGTCGTCGATCGCACGACGCAGCCGACCCGCGGCATGCGACCGCGGCGCGACCACGACCGACGCGCCGAGCTGTCGTTCGAGATGGGCCCGGACGCGGACGTTGCGGGGGTAGCCCGTGTCGTGCACCCCGTACTGGAGGACCCGGAGGGGACCCGCCCCGAGGCGAGGCGCTCGGGTCGGACGACCGGACGGGCCGCTCATCGGGCGGCCGCCGTGATGCCGAGCCGGGACAGACGGTCGACCACGGCGTCGACCGACGCGCCGACGGACAAGAGCGAGGCGTTGGCGGCGACGTGGTCCGAGACCGTCCGGCGCAGCGCGCGGTCGGCGGTCAGGTCGCGGACGGCGGACAGCCACAGGTCGGGTTCGCCCACGGGCAGGACGAGTCGTCGCCGCAGGTCGGGGTCGGTCACGAGGAGGGGCGCGGCACCGTAGCTGTCGCCCAACAGGACGGGCACGCCCGCGGCGGCGGCCTCGACGGCGCTGCGGCCGAAGGCCTCTCGTGAGGCCGTCCCGACGAAGAGCCCGGCGTCGTCCCACAGCCTCGCCGGGTCGACCCACCCGGGCATGGTCACGCCGTCGGGCAAGGAGGCGCGGAGCCGGTCCTCGAGCGGACCCTGCCCGTGCAGGCGGCCGGGGACGCCCGCCCGTGCCGCGAGCTCGACGAACGCCGCAGGCCGCTTGTCGACGTCGAACCGGGCCGCCCAGACGAGAGGTGTGGCGGGCTCGCCCCACGAGCTGCGGGCCGAGAGACGGATGCCGGCCGGGACGAGGTGGGGACGGCGCGCCCGCGCCACCTCGTCGGCGAGGACCGGCGTCGTCGCCCAGACGTCGTCGGCCCCGCGCAGGGCGCGACCCTCGACGAGGCGGAGGGCGATCCGACGGAGGCGCGCCTGCTCACCGGGAGCGGGCCACGGCAGTCCGCGGACCCACGCCACCCAGGGCGTGGACCCGTGACGGCGCAGCCGGGCGAGGGCGACGTCGCTCTGCGTGACGAGCGTGACGACCACGTCGGCGGCATCGGCCTCGGGGGCGCTCGTCACGAGACCGGCGACCTCGTTGACGACCGCGCGACCGTGCGCGTGGACCGTCACCTCGCGGACGCCGGGGGTGGTCGCGACCGTGCCGCGAGCCGTCGGGCGCAGCCCTACGACGGCTCGCCAGTCGAGCCCCCGGCCCCTCGCTTCGGCGACCAGGTCGTGGGTCGAGCGGTAGACCCCGCTGCGGGCCATCAACGGCGCCGCGACGAGCAGGACCCGGGGCGCCGAGCGGGAGCCGCCAGCGGCGGGGGACGGGGCGGACGACGGCACGGAGCACTCTCGCTTCTGTTCGGGAGACAGGAGGTGATCGACCCTCAGGCCGATCATCAAGAGTATAGGTGTGAAATATGAGTCAGGTCAACGATCACCCGACTCGAGGGGTCAGAAGCGGTGACGCACGACCCACGAGTGCATCACCACAGCAGCGGCCGCCGCCGCGTTGATGCTGCGAGTCGAGCCGAACTGCGAGATCTCGAGCACGGCCTCGGCCGCCGCGAGCGCCTCGGGCGACAGGCCCGGCCCCTCCTGCCCGAAGACGAGGACGCAGCGCTCGGGCAGGTCGAACGTCTCGATCGGCACGGACCCCTCGACGTTGTCGACGGCGAGGACGGGGAGGCGCTGCTCACGGGCCCACGCCAGGAACGTCTCGACGTCCGGGTGGTGCAGCACGTGCTGGTACCGGTCGGTGACCATCGCCCCCCGCTTGTTCCACCGGCGGCGACCGATGATGTGCACGGTGTCCGCGGCGAAGGCGTTGGCGCTTCGCACGATCGACCCGATGTTCATGTCGTGCTGCCAGTTCTCGACGGCGACGTGGAAGCCGTGCCGGTGCGCGTCGATGTCGGCCACCACGGCCTCCATCGTCCAGTACCGGTAGCGGTCGACCACGTTGCGTCGGTCACCCTCGCGCAGCAAGTCCGGGTCGAAGTGGTCCCCCTGGGGCCAGGCCTCCTCGCCGCCGGGCCAGGGGCCCACCCCGTGCGTGAGTTCGTCGCTCGGCGGGGTCGGGGACTCGTCCTGGGGCATCCGACCAGGGTAGGCGGTGGGCGGAGGCGACCCGCGCCTCCTCGTCGTCAGGGCACCTCGCTAAGGTGAGCGCCATGGGTGCACGCGAAGACGTCGAATGCTGGCTGACCGACATGGACGGCGTGCTCGTCCACGAGAACCACGCCCTGCCCGGCGCGGCCGAACTGATCCAGCAGTGGCAGGACGAGGGCACGCCCTACCTGGTGCTGACGAACAACTCGATCTTCACCCCGCGCGACCTGGCGGCCCGTCTGCGCGCCTCGGGGCTGCACGTGCCCGAGGAGCGCATCTGGACGAGCGCGCTCGCCACCGCCGACTTCTGCCGGTCGCAGATGCCCGGCGGCTCGGCCTTCGTCATCGGCGAGGCCGGCATGACCACCGCCCTGCACGAGGCGGGGTTCATCATGACCGAGACGAACCCCGACTACGTCGTCGTGGGCGAGACGCGCAACTACTCGTTCGACTCGATCACCAAGGCCGTGCGGCTCATCCTGGGCGGTGCACGCTTCATCGTCACGAACCCCGACGCCACGGGCCCGAGCGCCGACGGCGTGCTGCCCGCGACGGGCGCGATCGCCGCGATGATCTCGAAGGCCACCAACAAGGAGCCCTACGTCGTCGGCAAGCCCAACCCGATGATGTTCCGTTCGGCGATGAACCGCATCGGCGCGCACAGCGAGAACACGGCGATGATCGGCGACCGGATGGACACCGACATCATGGCCGGCATCGAGGCCGGGCTGCACACCATCCTCGTGATGACCGGCATCAGCGACCAGGCCGAGATCGATCGCTACCCGTTCCGGCCGAACGAGATCCTGGCCGGGGTGCACGAACTGGTGCGCAGCGAGCCGATCGAGTCCGACGTGGTGCCGTCCGAGGCCTGAGGCCTCCGGACCTGAGGCCCCCGGAGGCGCGGGCCGCCTCGACGCGTCAGCCCGCGACGGCGACGAGGCTGGTCGTCAGGGGTTCGCCGCCGCTGCGGTTGACGAAGCACGAGTACGTGCGGTCGCCGGCGGCCCACGCGTCGGCGTCGGCCGGGAAGCTCGCGAGCAACTGCACGTCGGGGTAGGCCGCGGCGGCCTGCCGGTCGAGCGCGTCCGCGCCCGTGCAGAGCAGGTTCATCTGGCTCTGCAGCACGTCGGCACCCGGGTAGGCCGCGGCCGCGTCACCGTCGAGGGTGCCCAGTCGGGTGAGCTGGGCGACGTGCGGCTGCGCACAGTCGGCGACCTCGTAGTCCTGCTGCCAGGCCGATTCGAACGCCGAGAAGCATTCGCCGCCCTGCAGGTCGGCGTACGAGTGCGTGCCTGCCGCGAGCGGCCCGGCCGGGGCGACCTCGGCGGCGGGCTCGACCGGCGCAGCCGTCACGGTCCGGGCCGCGGTCGGTGCCGCGGCGGCGGCCGACGCGTCGCTCGTCAGGTCGTCGGTGGAGGCGAAGAGCGATCGCGAGAGGAAGAAGAGCGCGACCAGCAGCAGCAGGATCACGAGCCCGGCACCCACGGCGGCCAAGCCCTTGTGCGACCGGACCCACTCGGCCAGGCCTGCCGTGCGCGGTGTGGTGGCGGGCCTCTCGTCCACCGGACGGGTCTGCGGCACGAACACGCCGGCTCCGCCGACCTCACGGCGGGGCCGCTCACCCGTCAGGGCCGAGGTGGCGCTCATCGAGACGCCGGGCAGCACCTGCGTGGCATCGACCCCGGGGTCGTCGACGTCGGCGCGCTCGTCGAGGGCGGAACGAGGAGGCGCGAACAGCGCGGTCGCGGTCGTCACCTCGGCCCCGTCGTCCAGGCCCTCGTCGTCGGCGTCGGCGTCGGCGTCTGGTTCCGGGTCGGTGCGGGACGACCGCTCGACGTCGGGCACGGGCCCGACCTCGGACGGCGGCACGTCGCCCGAGCCGGACAGCGACCAGGCGCCGGGGGCATCGTCCGCGTTCGCCGCGTGCTCGGGCTCGTGCTCGCTCTCGGGACGTGCGCCCCGCGGCTCGACGGCCGCGGTGCCGGCACCCGACGGGACGACACCGAGGATCTCGGTGAAGGTGGGCTCGCGGTCCCCCCTCGAGCCGGAGTCGGCCGTGGGCTCCGGGACGGACGACGCCTCGGTCGTGGGAGACGGTGTCGGCGTCGGTTTCGGCGAGGAGGGCACCGCTGCGACGCCGGGGACACCGGGCTCGACCCCGCCACGGGAGGCCACCGCGGCGGCAGCGGCCGCAGCAGCCGCGGCCGCCTCGGCCAGGCGACGCTCGCGCCGCGTCATCTCGTGGTGCTCTTCGACCCACCACGGCGCCTCGACACCGCCTTCGCGGGAATCGGCGGCCGGCTCGGGCTCGGGCTCGACATCGGACGCCGGCCCGGGCTGGGGCCCGGGCTCTGCTCGGAACTCCGGCTCGGACGCCGGCTCGTGCTCTGCTCGGAAAGCCGCCTCGGGCTCGGGCTCGGGCATCGGCTCTGGCTCGGGCTCTGCCTGGAACTCCGGCTCGGGCGTCGGCTCGTGCTCTGCTCGGAACTCCGGCTCCACTCGGCGCTCGGGCTCGGGCTCGGGCTCGGGCTCGGGCACGGGCACGGGCACGGGATCGGGCTCGGGCTCGGGCTCGGGCTCGGGCTCGGGCTCGGGCTCGGGCTCGGGCAGAGCATCCCAGTCGAAGGTCGCGGGTTCGGCGGATTCGGCCCGGGGTGCCGAGATGAGGGCGGTGAAGGGCCCTGGCTCGTCGCTCACGCCGGTGCGCTCCTCGACGTCGGCGGGACCCGACGCCTGATCGACGTGATCGGCGTCCGCAGCGGGCTCGGGGTCGGACCGCGGCGACTCGGGTCGCCGCGACTCGGGCTGCGCGGGAACGTCGGGAACGGGCACGGACGACGGGGGCGGCGGAGGCACGGACCCCGTCAGCGCTCCGAGGTCGAGCGCCTGGGGGTGGCCTGACGTCTTCGGCGGAGGCGTCCCGGCCGGGGACTCGGGCACGACGAACGGCAAGGGGGTCGGCGTCGGCGGCACCACGGACGAGTCCTCGGACGGCGGCTCGGCACCCGGGTCAGCCGGTCGCTCGGGGTCGTCGTCATCGTGGGGGACGTCGACCGCTCGGGTGGCCGGCGGCAGGTCGAGCCCCTGGGTGGGGACGTCCTCGGGGGCGGTGTCGGGAAGACGACCCGCGCCTCCTGACGGGGTGTCGGTCGTGTCGTCGTCGTCGTCGGCACCGTCGAACTGGGCGGCGAGCCAGTCGCTGGCGTCGTCGCGCCCGGCGTCGTCGCCGTCGTCGCCCCTGGGCCGGTCGTCGGTCACGGTGTCAACCCGAGGTCTTCCAGCCCGATCGCGGCGAAGTAGGGGTAGCCGGCTGCCTCGATCACCTCGCGGGCTCCGGTGCTGCGGTCGACGACGACGGCGACGGCGGCGATCTCGGCCCCGACGGCCTCGAGGGCCTTGGCGGCGGCGAGGGGTGAACCACCGGTCGTCGAGGTGTCCTCGAGCACGACGACCCGCTTGCCCTCGAGGTCCGGGCCCTCGACCTGCTTGCCACGGCCGTGGTCCTTGGGCTCCTTGCGGACGACGAAGGCGTCGTAGTCCTTGCCGAGCGCCACGCCCTGGTGCAGCACGGCGGCGGCGATCGGGTCGGCGCCCATCGTCAGGCCACCGACCGCGAACACGTCGGGCACCTCGTCGATCAGGTCGACCATGACCCGGCCGATCAAGGGCGCGACGCGGTGGTCGAGGCTGACCTTGCGGAGGTCGATGTAGTACGTCGCCTTCTTGCCGCTGGTCAGCGTGAAGTCGCCGTGGAAGACGGCCTCGGAGCCGATGTAGTCGATGAGCTGCGTGCGTGCGTCGGTCACGGTGACCCATGGTAGAGCAGGCGGGCTCCGAACGTCGGGGCGGGCGGACACGGCTCGACGCCCCATCGGTGGACGGCGGCGGCCTCGGACCCCGCCGGTGCCGGCCCGGTACCGTGGTCGGCATGCGCGTCGCGACCTACAACGTCAACTCCGTCCGGGCTCGAGTGGGCAGGGTCGTCGACTGGCTCGTCCGTGAGGACGTCGACGTCGCGGGACTGCAAGAGATCAAGTGCAAGCCCGAGCAGTTCCCCTACGACGCCTTCCGCGAGGCCGGCTACGAGGTCGAACTGCACGGGCTCAGCCAGTGGAACGGCGTCGCGTTCGTCAGCCGCCTGCCGATGGAGGACGTCGAGATCACCTTCCCGTCGCAGCCGGGCTTCGCCAAGGGCCAGGAAGGCCCCGACCAGCCCAAGGAGGCGCGGGCGATCGGCGTCACGGTCGAGGGCGTCCGCCTGTGGAGCCTCTACGTGCCCAACGGCCGCGAACTGGGCGACCCGCACTACGACTACAAGCTCGACTGGCTCTCGAAGCTCGCCGCCGAGACCGAGGCCTGGCTCGCCGCGCGCCCCGACCAGCCGTTGGCCCTGATGGGCGACTGGAACGTCGCACCGCTCGACACCGACGTGTGGGACATGTCGGTCTTCGAGGGCCACACCCACGTCAGCCAGCCCGAGCGCGACGCCTTCTTCCGTTTCGAGGAGGTCGGCCTGACCGACGTCGTCCGCTCGCGCCTGCCCGAGGGCTACACCTACTGGGACTACAAGCAGCTGCGCTTCCCCAAGAACGAGGGCATGCGCATCGACTTCATCCTGGGCTCGAAGGCCTTCGACGGCCTCGTGACGTCCGCGGCCATCCACCGCGACGAGCGCAAGGGCGACGCCCCGAGCGACCACGTCCCCGTGGTCGTCGACCTCGACCTCGAGACCGAGCTCGACGACGACCGCCCGATGATCTTCTGACGCCTGCGCAGCCTCACCCGGCCTCTCGACGCCAGGAGGCGCGGGTCAGGCGAGCAACGCCGCCACCAGCACCAGCACGGGAACCGAGAGGATGGTCGTCGCCAAGACCGTGTCTCGGGCGACGACGACCCCGGTCTGGTAGCGCTGGGCGTAGTTGAAGACGTTCTGGGCCGACGGCAGACCGGCCAGCACGACCGCCACGAAGAGCTCGTCGCGGTCGAAGTCGAAGACGAACGCCCCGAGCAGCCAGGCCGCGACCGGCATGACGACGAGCTTGAGGACGACGGCGACGACGATGTCGGCGCGCCCTTGCCCTGCCTGGAACGGCTTCGAGCCGTACAACGACATGCCGAACGACAGCAGGACGACCGGCACCGCGGCACCGCCCACCAACTCGAACGGCTCGCGGACGGCCTGGGGGATCTCGAGGCCGGTGACCGCCACGAGCACACCGAGGGCGGACCCGATCAGCAGGGGGTTCGTGAACGGTCGGGCGATGGTGCGCCCGAGGCTGCTGCCGCGGTTCGTCACGGTGTCCATGACGGCGAGCACGATCGGCGTGAGCACGAGCAGCTGGTAGAGCAGGACGGGGGCGACGAAGGTGGCACTGCCCAGCACGTAGGTCGCCACGGGCAGGCCGATGTTGTTCGCGTTGACGTAGGCGCCACCCATCGTCCCGATGGCCGTCTGCGCCGCACTGCGTCGGAGGACGAACGTCAGGACGACGACCGAGAGGACGGCGGCCAGGAGCGAGGCGAGCGCCGAGACCACCAACAACCGCGAGAACAGCACGTGGACGTCGGCCTGCGAGATGGTGGAGAACAGCAGGCAGGGCGTGAGGACGAAGAAGACGAGGCGCGAGAGCACCCGGTGGCCGGATTCTCCGAGCAGGTCGATGCGACCGACGACGTAGCCGGTCACGATGATCACGCCGATGATCGCGAACCCGATCAGCACTCCACCCATGGGTCCATCCTGTCGCACGCCCCGGGGGCCGGCGGGACGACCGGGTCAGGCCACGGGCACGCCGTCCCCCACCGGGGCGCCGATGCGTTCGAGCAGATGCGCCGCCTCGTCCTCGGCCTGGGCGTCGACGGCCCAGGTGACGACACCCGCCTCGCACGCGGCGACGGCGAACGCCTCGCCGGTCGGGAGCCCGCTGGCGCGGGCGAGGTCGTCGGCGAAACGCCTCGCCGCCTGGGCGACCGGGCGATCCGACGCGACGACGACGAGGGCACCGCGACGCAGGCCGTCCGCGAGGCTGTCGACCGCACGGTCGAGCTGTACCGCCGTCGGGGTGGCGGCGTCGACGGCCACCACGGCCCAGTCGAAGCCGACGACGTCGTCGATCGGGGTCGCCATCTCGCACGAGAGCACGACGACCTCGGCGTCGAGTGCCGCCGCCCGATCGGCGACGGGACGGATCACCGGGTACGGACCGGCGAGGACGAGCTTCGGGGCGTGGGCGAACAGCATGACGGGGCCTCTCGGGGTGGAAGGAGCGCCCGGCGGGTCCGACCGGGCGGGACATCGAGTCGACGATGCGTCACGTACTACTCTACGTGTGACATTTACATTGCACAAGACGTTGCGGCCGTCACCGTTCGGAACAGGCCCTGCACTCCCCTGCGCCCCCGCGCCTCCTGACACCCCGGGACCCGGCCGTCGGGCAGAATCGACGGGTGACGCGCCTCCACGATCCCTCGGTCCACACGTTCGCCAGCGACAACTACGCCGGAGCCCACCCCGAGGTGCTGCAGGCGATCGTCGACGCCGCCGGCGGCCACGTCGGCTCGTACGGCGCCGACCCGTACACGCAGCGGCTGGCCGAGGTCGTCGTCGAGACGTTCGGCGAGGGGGCGACCATCGACCCCGTGCTGACCGGCACCGGTGCGAACGTCGCGGCCCTCCAGGCCCTCACCCCGCGCTGGGCGGCCGTGATCTGCGCGACGACCGCGCACGTCTACACCGACGAGGGCGGCGCTCCCGAACGCCTGGGCGGCATCAAGCTGTTGACCGTGCCGACCCCCGACGGCAAGCTCACGCCCGAGCTGATCGACCGGCAGGCCTACGGCTGGGGCGACCAGCAGCGCCCGCAGCCCCTGGCGGTCACGATCACGCAGAGCACCGAGCTCGGCACGGTCTACACGCCCGACGAGATCCGGGCCGTGACCGACCACGCGCACACGCTCGGCATGCGGGTGCACCTCGACGGCGCACGCCTGGCGAACGCCGCCGCCTCCCTCGGCGTCCCGCTCCGCGCGATCACGCGCGACGCGGGCGTCGATTCGGTCTCGTTCGGCGGCACGAAGAACGGCCTGGTGCTGGGCGAGTCGGTCGTGACCTTCTCCGAGGAGGCGCGGGCCGGCCTGGTCTACCTGCGCAAGATGGACGCACAGTTGGCCTCGAAGATGCGCTTCGTCTCGGCACAGTTCCTGGCGATGCTCGACGGCGACCTCTGGCTGCGGTCAGCGACGAGGGCCAACGCGATGGCCGCGCGTCTCGCCGCCGGCTTGGCCACCCTGCCGGGCGTCACGGTCACCCAGGCGGTCGACGCCAACGCCGTCTTCGTCGTCCTGCCGCCCGAGGCCGTGGAACCCCTTCGCGCCGCGCACCACTTCTACGACTGGAACCGCGCCACGGGCGAGGTGCGACTCATGTGCTCCTTCGACACCACCGAGGCGCACGTCGACCGGTTCGTCGAGGACGCCCGCACGCTCGTCGGCTGAGGCCGGGTCCGCTCAGGCCAGGTCGGGTCAGGCCAGGTCGGGTCAGGCCAGGTCCGCTCCGGCCGGGTTCGCTCAGGCTCGGGCGGCCTCGACGAACGCACGGATCAGGTCGACGCTCTTCACGCCGCGCGACGACTCGACGCCCGAGCTGACGTCGACCCCGACGGCACCATGGGGTCGGAGTCCGGCCAGCAGCCCGGCGACGTTGTCCGAGGTGAGCCCGCCGGCCAGCAGCCACTCCCGGGCAGGCGGCGCCGACAGCAGCGGCCCGACGTCGAAGGTGGCGCCGGCACCGGGGTCGATCGCGTCGAGGAGCAGGGCGTCCTCTCGGAAGGCGACCCGCGCCTCCTCGGGTTCGGCCGCGTAGACGGCGGCGCTGACGGCACGGATCACCCGGAAGCCCGCCGCATGGGCGGCGGCAACGTCCGCCGGGGTCTCGTCGCCGTGCAGCTGGACGGTCGACACCGAGGAGGCGCGGGCCGACTCGAGCACCGTCTCGATGCCCTGCCCGCGGAACACGCCGACGGTCTCGACGCCCGCCGGCACGCGCGCCGCCAACGCGCGTGCACCCTCGGGATCGATCGTGCGCGGACTGCCGGCCGCGAAGACGAACCCCACGGCGTCGGCCCCGGCCTCGACGGCGGCGTCGACCGTCTCGGGCGTGGACAGGCCGCAGATCTTCACCCAGGTGCGCATGGTTCCAGTCTGCCGGGCTCAGGCGGGCAGGTCGTCCAGGTCGCCGGGCGTGGGCTCGCCGACGTCGTGCCGCACGACCGTCAGCCCCTCGCCCCCGTCGGCCACGTCGACCCGCACGGTGTCGCCGTCGGCGATCTCGCCCCCGAGCAGCGCCATCGCGAGCTTGTCGTCGATCTGACGCTGCATGAGGCGGCGCAACGGCCGGGCGCCGTAGATCGGGTCGTAGCCGCGGTCGGCGAGCCAGGCCCGCGCGTCGGGGGTGACGGCGAGCGCGAGGCGGCGATCGGTGAGCCGTCGTCCGAGGCGGTCGACGTAGAGCGACACGATCTGGCCGAGGTCGTCGGTGCTGAGGGTCGAGAACACGACGATGTCGTCGAGCCGGTTGACGAACTCGGGCTTGAACGCCTGGCGCACCAGGCCCTGCACCAGCTCTTCTTTCTCGGGGTCGCTGAGGCCGGGATCGGTGATGACCTGCGAGCCGAGGTTCGACGTCAGCACCAGGATCGTGTTGCGGAAGTCCACGGTTCGGCCCTGCCCGTCGGTCAGCCGGCCGTCGTCGAGCACCTGCAGCAGGACGTCGAAGACCTCGGGGTGGGCCTTCTCGACCTCGTCCATCAGCACGACGCTGTACGGGCGACGACGCACGGCCTCGGTCAGCTGACCACCGGCTTCGTAGCCCACGTACCCGGGAGGCGCGCCCACGAGGCGGGACACGCTGTGCTTCTCGCCGTACTCGCTCATGTCGATGCGGACGAGCGCCTTCTCGTCGTCGAAGAGGAAGTCGGCGAGGGCCTTGGCGAGCTCGGTCTTGCCCACCCCGGTGGGGCCGAGGAAGAGGAACGAACCGGTCGGGCGGTCGGGGTCGCTGATGCCCGCGCGGGTGCGACGCACCGCCTCGCTGACGGCCTGGACGGCGGCCTTCTGACCGATGAGGCGCCTCCCGAGTTCGCTCTCGAGGTGCAGCAGCTTCTCGGTCTCGCCGCTGAGCAGACGACCGACCGGGATGCCGGTCCAGGCCGCGACGACCTCGGCGATGTCGGCATCGGTGACCGAGTCGCTGACCAGCCGGTCGCCGGACTTCTCGAACGACTCGGCATCGGCGAGGCGCTTCTCGATGTCGGGGATGCGCTCGTAACTGATGCGCGCCGCATCTTCGTAGCGCCCTTCGCGCAGGGCACGGTCAGCGTCGATGCGGGCGTCGTTGAGGTCGCTGCGCAGCGTGCCGACGCCCTGCAGCGCGGCCTTCTCGGCCTGCCACCGGGCGTCGAGGTCGTCGTAGGCGGCCTGCTGCTGGGCGATGGTCTCGCGCAGGGTGGCGAGACGCGCCTGCGAGGCGTCGTCCGTCTCCTTCTTGAGGGCCAGCTCTTCGATCTGGAGGCGCACCAGGCCCCGGTAGAGCTGGTCCAGCTCGACGGGCGACGAGTCGATCTCCATCTTGAGGCGTGAGCCCGCCTCGTCGACGAGGTCGATCGCCTTGTCGGGTAGCTGACGGCTGGGGATGTAGCGGTTGGACAAGGAGGCGGCGGCCACCAGGGCGCCGTCGGTGATCGTGACCCCGTGGTGCGCCTCGTACCGCTCCTTGAGCCCGCGGAGGATCGCGACGGTGTCCTCGACGCTGGGCTCGCCGACGTAGACCTGCTGGAAGCGGCGCTCGAGGGCGGCGTCCTTCTCGATGTACTGGCGGTACTCGTCGAGGGTGGTGGCGCCGATGAGGCGCAGCTCGCCGCGGGCGAGCATCGGCTTGAGCATGTTCGAGGCGGCGACCGAGCCCTCGCCCCCGCCGGCACCCATCAGGGTGTGCAACTCGTCGATGAAGGTGATGACCTGGCCGTCGCTCTTCGTGATCTCTTTGAGCACGTCCTTCAGGCGCTCTTCGAACTCGCCGCGGTACTTGGCCCCGGCGACGAGGGCGGCGAGGTCGAGACTGATCAGGCGTTTGTCTTTCAGGCTGTCGGCGACGTCCCCCTCGACGATGCGCTGGGCGAGGCCCTCGACGACGGCGGTCTTGCCGACGCCGGGCTCGCCGATCAGGACGGGGTTGCTCTTGGTGCGGCGGGTGAGCACCTGGCTGATGCGACGGATCTCGGCGTCGCGGCCGATGACGGGGTCGAGCTTGCCGCTGCGGGCGATGGCGGTGAGGTCGACGCCGTACTTCTCGAGCGCCGACTTCTGCTTCTCGTCGGAAGCCGGAGCGCCCTGCATGTTCGCCATGGATGTGCCTTTCTCGAAACTTGAGTGGAGCTGGCTCAAGTTTACGCCGACACGCCCGGATCGCAAGCCCTCGCACTTGTCATGTTGTGCATGCCTTGTTTTGTGTCTAACATTTCACTATCTGTTCGCCTGGCGGCGCATCGCGCTGCCCAGACATGAAAGAACACCTCTCACACATGAAGAAAACTCTCAAGCGCACCGGCGCGATCGGGCTCGCCGCAGCCACGATCGTCACCGGTCTCAGCTTCGGACCTGCGGCGGCAACGGCGACGAGCCCGGCGGATGCTTCCACCACGGCTCTGCCCGTGCCAGGGTCCTCCGCCAAGGTCGTCTCGCCAGTCGGCAACGGCAAGTACTACGGCGGCCTGCCCTCGTCGCCGACACACATCCAGCAGTACGACACGAAAGCCGCCGCTGACGCGGCCTCGGCCGGGCTCCGCATCGACTCCACGGGCGAGGGTTGGTTCCGCGCGGTCGTCAGGGACGGATCAGCCACGGGCGAGTGCCTCAGCATCTTCCCCATGACCGGGGGCGACACGCTGCACACCAAATCCTGCAGCGGCACGAACACGGAATGGAGTCTGGACGCGCAGGGCCGGATGGTGAACCGCCAGAGTGGCCAGTACGTCACGAACACCGTCCGCTACGTCGACGCGTACAAGCGTTCCTACTTCGCCATGGGTGGCAGTGGCCCCGCTGCGGAGTTCGAAGGCGTCGAAGCTGGTCTGTCCGCGAAGGTCGACTCGGTCGACATCCCGAACCGCACCGCCCGCATCTCGGGCTGGGCCGTGCCCGCCGCGTACGTCGTGATCAACGGTGAGGACCAGGTCCAGGCCGGTACCGACGGCACGTGGTCCTACGAACTCATCGACCTCAAGCTCGGGTCGAACCCGGTGACCCTCGAGCAGTACGAGGACACCGTCAAGACCGGCGAGACCACCCTCGACGCCGAGCTGAAGGTCGCCCCCGTGACCGGTGTGGGGTCGTTCCCGGCCGACCTCGGCCAGAACGCCGTGCTCTCCGGCACTGCGCAGCCCGGCGCGACGATCGTGATCCGTGACGTGAACGGCGACGAGATCACCCGCACCGAGGCCCGCCTGGGCTCGGGCACGTGGTCGACCCCGATCAGCGCCCCGAACGCCGGCGGCGACTACGACGTGCGCGTCCACCAAGAGATCGACGACGAGGCCACGGGCGAGATCATCGTCTCCGTCGCCTACGGCGCCGCGGTCCAGATCACCGCTCCCGTCGAGGGCATGGCCCACGACGGCGGCCCCGTCACCATCCGCGGCACCGGCGAGGTCGGCGCCCAGGTCGTCGTCCGCGAAGAGGGCCGCAGTACCGTCCTCGGCACCGCCCAGGTGCTCGCCAACGGCCAGTTCACCATCCGCACCACCAACGTCGACGACCGCAAGCACGTCCTCGAGGCCACCCAGTCCGGCAAGGGCAACAACACCACCCTCTCGACGGTGACCCTCAACCCCGAGAACGGCGAACAGCCCCCCGTAATCGTCGCCCCGACTGTCGAGACCCCTGAAGCAGGCTCCACGGTCACGACCAGCCGCCCGGTCTTCTCCGGTCACGGACAGGACGGCGCCACCGTCACCATCGGCTACGGGCCCAACAGCATCATCGGGACCGGCACCGTCGTCGACGGCGAGTGGACCATCACCCCGAACCGCGGGCTCAGCCTCGGCACGAGCAACCTCGTCGTCACCCAGACGGCAGGCGACGACGTGCAGCGCGTCACCCACACCATCAACCGCGTGGCCGCAGAACTGCCCCTGAGCGTCACGAGCCACGTGAACGACCAGTTCTACGAAGCAGGCGTGACCACCTTCCGCGGTACCGCACCGATCGGCTCGACCGTGACCGCGAAGAACCAGTGGGGCACCCCGATGGGCGCCGCCAACGCCGCCGACGGTACCTGGGCCTTCAACCGCAACCTCGGCCCCACCACCGCCGGCTACCTCATCACCTTCACCGCCACGCCCCAGGTGGGCACCCCCCAGGTCGTGACGCTGAAGCTGAACTACGAGAACGTCGTCGCGTTCCAGGTCACCAGCCCGACGAACAACAGCACCTACACCGAGGGCACCACCACGTTCCGCGGCACCGCAGCCCCCCAGGCCGCCATCACCGCCACGAACCAGTGGGGCACCGCCATGGGCAGCACGAGCGCGAACCTCGAGGGCGCCTGGAGCTTCAACCGCTACCTCGGGCCCACCTCGGCCGGCTACGACATCACCTTCGTCGCCACCAAGGGCGGCGACGTCCAGCGTCAGCTGATCCACCTCGACTACCGCGCGACGAACGTCCCCGTGGCCGTCACGAGCATCGCCGACGGTGACACCTACCGTCCCGGCATGAACGTCCTCGAGGGCACCGGCACCCCCGGCGCCACCGTCCGGGCCGTCAACGCCACGAACAACTGGAACGTGCCCATGGGCCAGGCCGAGGTCGACTCCGAAGGCAACTGGGCCCTGCCCGAGCGCAACTGGGGCCCGGCGAACGACTACGCCATCAAGGTCACCCAGACGAACCCCGACAAGTCGACCACCGAGACCACGGTCAACGTCAAGGCGCCCCGGTTCGCCCCCCTCGTCCTGACCAGCCCCGCGGTCGGCGACACCTACGAGAACGGGGTGGCCGCCACCTTCACCGGTACCGCCACGCCGTTCGCCACCGTCACCGTCAGCTCCGCCACGAGCTCCACGGTCTACCGCGAGGTCCAGGCCGACGCCCAGGGCAACTGGTCCTTCAGCCGTGCCTGGGGCCCCAGCCACAACTACACGCTGAACATCACCCAGAAGGCCCTCGACGGCCAGACGGGTGACCCGATCAGCGGCTTCGCCTGGCACCCCAGCGGCAACTAGCACCACACCGCGACACCCGCACCACAGCGACACCGCACCACCCCGCCGGGGAGGCACCGACACGGTGTCTCCCCGGCCCCCCCAAACCATCCGCCGGCCGCATCCCGAGCCGACGCCCCGCACCGTCCCCCCACCTCCCGAAGGGAACCACCATGCGCACCTCCACCCTGCGGACAGCCGCCCTCGGCGTCGTGCTCGTCGCCGCCCTCGCCGGCTGCACCTCGAACGCCACCAGCACCGAGGCGGAGGCCGAGACGACGCCCCTCGCCGAGGTCACCCCCGAACCCGCCGTCACCGAGACCTGCATCGACGGCAACGCCGTCGTCGTCCTCGACGAGGACACCCCCGAGGTCACCTTCACCGAGCCCTGCGACAGCGTCAACGTGGTGGGCAGCGACGGCACCGTCACCCTCGCCGACGTGAGTCACCTCGTGGTCGAGGGCCAGGGCGTCACCGTCACGGCCGGTGCCGTGGGCACGGTCGACTTCGCCGGCGACGGCAACGCCGTCAGCCACACCGGGGCCGCCCCGACCGTCAATGAGAACGGCACCTTCGACAACACCGTCACCGCCCGCTGATGGTCGCCCTCCTCCCCCGACGCGGACCGACCGCCGCCGCCCTGGTCGCGGCCACGATGATCCTCTCGTTCTCGGCGTGCTCGTCCGCCGAGAACGACGCGACACCGAGCCCGACCACGACCACGACCAGCACCGCAAGCTTGGAGGCCGCCCCCGTCGGCAGCTGTGACGACGGCTTCATGCTGGTCGACCTCGGCGCCATCGACGACGACGCGCCCTCGCTCGACACGAGCAGCTGCGACCTGGTCTCGATCGTCGGCTCGACCGGCACCGTCGTGCTCGACGAGGTCGGCACGCTCGTCGTCGAAGGCTCCGACGTGACCGTCTCGGTGCAGGACGTCGGCACCGTGCAGCTCGCCGGGGACCGCAACACGGTCCACCACGCCGGCGAGGCCCCGGCCGTCGACGACCTGGGCCACGACAACACCGTCACCGCCGCGGCCGAACCCGCCGCGGAGTGACCGGGAGGCAGGTCCAGCCTCTGGCTGGACCTGCCCTTTCATGCGCTGACGCCCCGAACCGCACCGCCCACCCTCCATCCCCACCCCGGAGCACCCCATGACGACGACCGCGACCCTGGTCAGCCTCGCGACGGCCATCGCCCTCGGCGCGGCCCTCGCCGGCTGCACGAGCGCCTCCTCGACGATCGACCCGGGCCCCTCCGCGACCACCACGTCGACCGCCACCGCACCGCCAGCGGGCGGCCCCTCCATCGCGGGCAGCGACTCGACGGCGACCGATCCCGCCGACGACACGTGCGTCGACGGCTTCGCCTGGATGCAGTTCGGCGACGGCGAACCCCGCACGAAGACCCTGCCCGACGGCTGCGACACCGTCATCGTCAACGGCAGCGACGCCGAGCTGACCCTCGGTCCGACCCGGGTCGTGGTCGTCATGGGCGACCGCAACACCGTCGACGTGCCCCGCGTCGACCAGGTCGACGCGATGGGTGACGACAACACCATCCGGCTCGACGACGACCTGCAACCCCTGCTCAACACCGACGGCACGGGCAACGTCGTCACCACTCGCTGACGCGGCGGACCGGACAGGCCCTCCGCCGCACGCGCGCATCCGAGCCCAAGCCCGAGTCCGAGTCGAGCCCGAGCCCGAGCCCGAGCCCGAGCCCGAGCAAACGGGCGCGGACCCGTGCGGGTCGGCACCCCGACGCTCCCTCCCACTTCGACGGTGCATCATGGGCCGATGCTCGACCACGCCCTCGCCCGCCGCCTGCGCGATGCCGGACTCCGCTGGCGGCCCCGCGCCGGAGACCGCTTCGTCATCGAGACCCCGGGATTCGACGGCGACGTCTTCACGCTCAGCGACATGACCATCGAGGTCCACGAGTACCCCACGGGCACGGAACTCGGCTTCAACGGCACCACCGAGTGGGCCCTGGACTCGGTGGCCGCGGACGACAGCCTGTGGCTGCCCCGCGAGGACCAGCTGCGCGAGCTCCTCGGCCCCGTGTTCCGCGGGCTGGCGCGACACGTCGACACCGGCTCCCGCCCCGGCAGCGACAGCGACAGCGACATCACCACGAACCCAGGCGGCGACCCCGACATCAGCGGTGACCGAGACGGTGGCGGGACCGTCTACGAGGTGACCACCCGCCCGACGGGAGGCGACACGGACCTCCGGCACCGCGCCTCCGTCGCCGAGGACGCCTACGCGCACGCCCTGCTCGCCTACATCGACGCGTCGCTGCGCCTCGACGAGGTCGAGGTGGAGACCGAGGCCGAGGCCCGCTGACAGGACCCGACCCGGGCCCCGCCCCGGGTCAGCCCCGACGGACCGACCGCGTCACCGTGAACCGCCGGTCACGGGCCACCTGGGTGGTCGGTCCCACGACGCGCTCGAGGACCGGCCGGTGGCCGAGGGGCGAGTTCCACACGCACCAGAGCTCGCCGCCCGGGCGCAGCAGACGGGCGGCCGCCTCGAACAGCTTGTGGGCGATGGCCGTGTGCACCGTCGCCCCGACGTGGAACGGCGGGTTCAGCAGCACGACGTCGGCGGAGGCCTCGGGCAACGACGACCCGGCGTCGTCGCGCGACACGACGACCCGATCGGCCACGCCGGTCGCCGTCATGGTGGCCCGCGCCGACTCGACCGCCGCCCACGACTGGTCGGTGGCGACCACCCGGGCGTCCGGTCGGGCGAGGGCGAAGGAGGCGGCGAGCACTCCGGTGCCGCACCCCAGGTCGACGACGTCCCGGGCCTCGGGAGCCGCGCGGTCGAGGACGGCGAGCAGCGCTCGGGTGCCGACGTCGATCGAGGTGCCCGCGAACGCCGCACCGTGGGCGACGACGACCACGTCGCCGTGACGCGAGGTGCGCGGCCAGCCGAGCGCGCCTCCTGGGGTCGGGGTCGTCGCGGTCAGCACCCGGGACTTCTGGCGGGACAGCCCGGCGGTCACCTCGCCGAAGTGGCGCGCCAGGACGTCGTTCATCGCGAGGGTCATGTGCTTGACGCGTCCCCCGGCGAGGACGCGGACGTCGGGGTGGGCGTACCGGGCGATCGACCCCGCGATCTCGTCGAGCGCGTCGAGCCCTCGGGGCAGCTGCAGCAGCACCGTCCGCGCGCCCTCGAGGAGGGCCTCGTCGAGACCGTGGTGCGACCACGTCGTGGCGAGACCGAGGCGGCCGGCGTTGGCGTCGAGCGCGCGTTCGCCCGAGAGGGCGTCCTGGTGCACGCGGACGGGGGTGCCGGGCGACAGGGCCGCGACCCCGAGGCTCAGCGCGCCGTAGCGGTCGCCGATGACGGTCACGGCCTCGGGGTGGTCGGCGAGCGCCTCGTCGGCGGTGTCGAGCAGCAGCCGGTCGCTGGCGTCGTGCGCGACGAGTTCGGGGGCCTCGATGTCGGGCCACCGGCGCAGCTGCTCGAAGTCGATCACCCGCCAACGCTAGTCCGCGCGGCCGACCTGTCACGACCTGCCGCCCACCTCCCGGTGCGCGCTGCGGGTCGCGACCTCTCGGGGCCGCGCGTCAGCGCAGCGGCCGCCAGACGACGACCGAGGTCTGCCGTGACGGGCGGGTGCCGTGTCGCAGCGGCACGACGCCGCTCTCGCCCGCGGCGAAGACCCGGGCGCCGGGCCGGTTGACCATCTCGTCGGCCAGGGCCCGTTCGAGCTCGCGCACCCGGGACTGCAACGAGGTGACCTGGTTCTCGAGTTCGAGGATGCGCTTGATGCCCTCGAGCGAGATGCCCTCGCCGCCGAGTCGGGCGATCTCTCGCAACTGGACGACGTCCCGCATCGAGTAGCGCCTCGACTTGCCCGCGGTGCGCTGCGGGACGACCAGGCCGAGCCGGTCGTACTGCCGCAGGGTCTGCGCGTGCAGGCCCGAGAGCTCGGCGGCGGTCGCGATCGCGAAGAGGGGCGAGTGCTCGTCCATCGGCCACTGGGTGGGGTCCGGTCGGTCCATCTCGTCTCCTGTCTCGTCGCTCGTGGCCTGCCGCCGAGGAGGCGCGGGTCGGGTCGGTCTCGTCAGGCCCGGGCGCGGGCGATCAGGTCGTCGCGCGGGTTCTCGGCCGGCAGCGCGGCGGCCAGGGCCTCGACGGCCTCGCGCGCCTTGTCGTTGAGGTGCGCGGGCACCGCGACCTGGACGGTGGCGAGCAGGTCGCCGACGCCGTCCTTGGCGTGCACGCCGCGCCCCTTGACGCGCAGGACGCGACCCGAGGGCGTGCCCGGTGCGACGCGCAGACGCACGGGGTCGCCGCCCAGGGTGGGCACCTCGATGGTCGCACCGAGCGTCGCCTCGGCGAAGGTGACCGGTACGTCGAGACGCAGGTTCTTGCCGTCGAGCTCGAAGACGGGGTGCTTGCGAACGGCGACGGTCAGCACCATGTCGCCGGCCTCGCCGCCGTCGGGGCTCTGCTCGCCGCGACCGCGCAGCTTGATCTTCTGGCCGTCGTGCACGCCGGCCGGGATGCGGACCTTCATCGGCTTGCCGTTCGAGGCCTGCAGCGTGATGGTCTCGCCGACGATGGCGGTCTGGAAGTCGAGGGTCGTCGTGGCCGTCATGTCGCGGCCCTTCTGCGGGCCGCCGAAGCCGCGGTAGCCGCCGCTGGTCTGGCCGAAGCCACCACCGCCGAACATGCCGCCGAAGATGTCGTCGAAGCCGCCGCCACCGCCGCCCTGGCGGAACTGCGTGCGCTGTCCGCCCTGGTTGAACATGCCGCCGAAGACGTCCTCGAAGCCGCCGCCCGCGCCTCCGGGGCCGCCGCTGCCGGCCGCGAAGCGGGCACCGCCGCCCATGGCGCGCACCTGGTCGTACTCGCGACGCTGCTCGGGATCGGAGAGCACCGAGTGGGCCTCACTGATCTCTTTGAACTTCGCCTCGCTGGCCGCGTCGCCGGGGTTGGAGTCGGGGTGGTACTTGCGCGCGAGCTTGCGGTAGACCTTCTTGAGCTCGGCGGGCGTGACGTCTTTGGAGACACCGAGGACGGCGTAGAAGTCCTTGTCGAACCAGTCCTGACTCGCCATGCGGCACCTCCTTCCTTGACTGGAGGTCGCTGCCTGGCAGCGACCGGAAGAGAACGGGGGAGGCGGTGGGCACCTCGTCGAGGAGCCCACCGCCGATCGCGACTCGCGTCGCAGGGGGGTGGTGACGGGCAGCCCGGGGGCCGCCCGTCACCGGGGTGCTACTGGGGGGTGTGCACCGCGACCTTGGCGGCCCGGATGACCCGGTCGCCGATCGTGTAGCCCGGCTCGATCACGTCGGCCACGGTGTTGACCGTGACGTCGGCACTCGGCAGCTGGACGAGGGCGTCGTGCTTGCTGGGATCGAAGACGTCACCCTTCGCGCCGATCTGCGCCAGGCCGAACTTGTCGAGCCCCCCGCGGATCTTCTGCGCGATGACGGTCATCGGGCCCTCGGCCAGGTCGCCGTGCTGTTCGGCACGGGCCAGGTCGTCGAGCGCCGGCAGCAGCGAACGGACGACCTCGGCCACCACGGCCTCGCGGTTGGCCTCGCGGTCACGCTCGACGCGCCTCCGGAAGTTCACCAGCTCGGCCTGGGCCCGCAGCATGTCCTGTCGCATGTCGGCCACCAGGTCGGCACTGGCCGCGTCGAGGATCGCCTCGTCGTCGGCGCTCAGCGTCTCGGTGCCCTCGGGTGCCTCGGCCATCGACTCGGCGGCGGCCTTGGCCCCGGCCGGGGCCTCGGCGTCGGCCGGGGTCTCGACGTCGGGAGCCTCGGCGTCGACGAGCTCGTCGGGCTCGACCACGTCGGCCGTGCCGCCGTCTTCGGACGGGGTCGCGGGACGCGGCTCGTCGTCGGGCGTCTTGTTGTCGTCAGTCATGCCGACCGCCTCTACTTCTTGTCGTTGTCGTCGTCGTCCACGACCTCGGCGTCGACGATGTCCTCGTCGTCGCCCTGGGCCTGGCCGTCGGCGGGAGCACCCTCGGCACCGGCCGCACCGGCAGCGCCGGCCTGGTCGGCCTGGCTCTGCGAGTAGATCGCCTGGCCGAGCTTCTGCTGGCTCTCGTTGAGCTTGTCGAAGGCGGGCTTGATCGCGGACTCGTCGTCGCCGGCGAGGGCGGACTTGAGCGAGTCGACGTCGGCCTGGACCTCGGACTTGACGTCCGCGGGCAGCTTCTCGTCGTTCTCCTTGATCAGCTTCTCGATCGAGTAGACGAGCTGCTCGGCCGAGTTGCGGGTCTCGTTGGCCTCGCGACGCGCCTTGTCTTCGGCGGCGTTCTCCTCGGCCTCGCGCACCATGCGCTCGATGTCGTCCTTCGACAGCGACGAGCCGCCCGAGATGACCATCGACTGCTCCTTGCCGGTGCCCTTGTCCTTCGCGGACACGTGCACGATGCCGTTGGCGTCGATGTCGAAGGTGACCTCGATCTGCGGGACGCCGCGGGGGGCCGGGGCGATGCCGGTCAGCTCGAAGGTGCCGAGGTTCTTGTTGTCGCGGGTGAACTCGCGCTCGCCCTGGAAGACCTGGATCGCGACGGACGGCTGGTTGTCGTCGGCCGTGGTGAAGGTCTCGCTGCGCTTGGTCGGGATGGCCGTGTTGCGCTCGATGAGCTTGGTCATCGCGCCACCCTTGGTCTCGATGCCGAGGCTGAGCGGGGTGACGTCGATGAGCAGCACGTCCTTGCGCTCGCCCTTCAGCACGCCGGCCTGCAGGGCGGCGCCCACGGCGACGACCTCGTCGGGGTTGACGCCCTTGTTGGGCTCCTGACCACCGGTGAGCTGCTTGACGACCTCGGTCACGGCGGGCATGCGGGTCGAGCCACCGACGAGCACGACGTGGGCGATGTCGCCCACCTTCACGCCCGCCTCTTTGATGACGTCGTTGAACGGCTTCTTGGTGCGGTCGAGCAGGTCGCTCGTCCACTGCTCGAACTGCGAGCGCGAGATGGTCTCGTCGAGGTTGAGCGGGCCGTCGGCCGTCAGCGTGAGGTACGGCAGCTGGATGCTGGTCGAGGTGCTCGACGACAGCTCTTTCTTGGCCTGCTCGGCGGCCTCTTTGAGGCGCTGCTTGGCGATCTTGTCGGTCGAGAGGTCGACGCCGTGGGCGTCCTTGAACTTCTTGATGAGGTGCTCGACGATGCGGTTGTCCCAGTCGTCGCCACCGAGGCGGTTGTCACCCGAGGTGCTGCGCACCTGGATGGTCGAGAAGTCTTCGTCCTTGCCCACTTCGAGCAGCGAGACGTCGAACGTTCCGCCACCGAGGTCGAAGACCAGGATGAGTTCGTCTTCCTTGCCCTTGTCGAGGCCGTAGGCGAGCGCCGCGGCGGTCGGCTCGTTGATGATGCGCAGGACGTTCAGGCCCGCGATCTCGCCGGCCTCTTTGGTGGCCTGGCGCTCGGAGTCGTTGAAGTACGCGGGGACGGTCACGACGGCGTCGGTGACCTCTTCGCCCAGGTACTGCTCGGCGTCGCGCTTGAGCTTGCCCAGGATGCGCGCGCTGATCTCTTGCGGGGTGTACTTCTTGTCGTCGATCTCGACCTTCCAGTCGGTGCCGACGTGGCGCTTGACCGACGCGATGGTGCGGTCGACGTTGGTGACGGCCTGGCGCTTCGCGGTCTCGCCGACCAGCACCTCGCCGTCCTTCGTGAAGGCGACGACCGAGGGGGTCGTGCGCAGGCCCTCGGCGTTCGCGATGACGGTGGGCTCGCCACCCTCGAGGACGCTGACGACCGAGTTGGTGGTACCGAGGTCGATTCCTACTGCACGTGCCATGTGCTTTTCTCCTTCGTGGTGCGATGTTGCGGAAACCTGTGGGGGCCGGCCTTGAGTCGGCCAGGCTCAACTTTACTCGCCCTGCCGACGAGGTCAAGCGGCGAACCTGAAAGTTGAGCCAGAAAGACTCAACTCTCGTGAGAGGGTCGCCGCGCCCACGCCGGACGAGGAGGCGCGCCCCCCCTCGGCCACGGACGCCCACTAGGTTGACCCCCATGACCGCAGCGCAGACGCTCGCCGACGCCGACCCGATCCCCCGCCGCCGGGTGCTCTCGTGGGCCCTCTGGGACTGGGGCTCCGCCGCCTTCAACGCCGTGGTGACCTCGTTCGTCTTCAGCACCTACCTGGCGTCCGGCGCCTTCGTCGATCCGGAGATAGTGGCGGCGGCCGGCGACGACGCGCGCAACCCGGCCCTGGTGCTGGCCAAGGCCGAGAACGCGACGGTCATCTCGACCGCCCTGACCATCGCGGGGGTGCTGATCGCGCTGCTCGCGCCGGTGCTCGGCCAGCGCAGCGACGGCTCCGGGCACCGCAAGCTCTGGCTCGCCATCAACACCGGTCTCGTGGTGCTGGCCATGGCCGCGATGGTGCTGGTCGCCCCGGCGCCCGGGTACCTCGTCTTCGGCGCGGCCCTGCTCGCCGTCGGCAACCTCTTCTTCGAGTTCGCGAGCGTCAACTACAACGCCATGCTCGTGCAGGTCTCGACGCCGGGGACGATCGGGAAGGTGTCGGGGTTCGGCTGGGGCCTCGGTTACGTCGGCGGCATCGTCCTGCTGCTGTTGCTGCTCGTCGCCTTCTTGCAGAGCTTCGGCGTCGAGGGACGCGGCGGCCTGTTCGGCGTCGCCACGGGAACGGAAGGAGGCGCGTGGGACGTCCGCCTGTCGATCGTCGTCGCCGCGGCGTGGTTCGCGGTCTTCGCGGTGCCGGTCCTGCTGTCGGTGCCCGAGCTGCCCGCCACCGCCGCACGGGCCCGGGTGGGCTTGTGGCGCTCGTACCGCCTCCTGGGGTCGACGATCGCCAAGCTCTGGCGCACCAACCGCCAGGTGCTGCTGTTCCTGCTGGCCAGCGCCGTCTTCCGAGACGGCCTCGCCGCCGTCTTCACCTTCGGGGCGATCATCGCCGCCCAGGTCTTCGGCTTCACGCCGAGCATGGTGATCTACTTCGCCGTCGGGGCGAACCTCGTCGCGGGCACCGGCACGTTCGTCGGGGGTTGGCTCGACGACCGGCTCGGGGCCAAGGCGATCATCGTCGCGTCGTTGGTGGGGCTCGTGATCGCCGCCTTCGCGGTGCTCGCGATCGGGACCGCGACGAACCTCTTCTGGGTGTTCGGCCTCGCCCTGGCGCTCTTCGTCGGGCCGATCCAGTCGGCGAGCCGGTCGTTCCTCGCCCGGGTGACGCCGCCCGGGCGCGAGGGCGAGATCTTCGGGCTCTACGCGACGACCGGGCGAGCCGTGAGCTTCCTCGCCCCCGGGCTGTTCACCCTGTTCGTGAGCGCGACGGGCGACACCCGCTTCGGGATCGTCGGGATCGCGCTCGTCCTGCTCGCCGGACTCGTGTTGATGCTGCCGGTGAAGGGGGTGCAGCGCTCGATCGACTGAGGCGTGCTCGGAGTCGCCAAAACGAGAGGTGGAATGTAAAGTATCTCTCGGCCGCCCCGATCGGTCTTCCCTTTCCCCCATCCGGAAGAAGACATGAGCACGATCAGATCAGGCCTCACCGCCGTCGGCCTCGCGGCCCTCGCCGTGGGCACCCTCTCCCCCGCCGCAGCACACGCGGCCCCCACCATCACCGACCAGGCCTCGGCCGAGGCCCCGTCCGCGTCGACCACGGCCCCGTCCGCACCCCGAATCGCGTTCGTCCAACCGAGCGAGGGCGACAAGCTGTCCGTCGCCGGCATGGCGCCGGGCGCGCGACTCGCGGGAATCATCGTCGAGGGAGGGGGCAGCCACGGCGCCGCCGTCTGGAACGACCGCTTCGCCACGCTCGTCGACGTCGCCGACCGGGGCAAGAAGGCCACGCTGATCTCGTACACCCCGCAGGGTCGGGTCGAGGTCGACTTCGTCCTCGAGACCCAGTACGCCGAGGGCGAGGACGAGGCGCCCGGCACGCCCGTCATCCACGGGGTCAGCCAGTACGACGACGACCACCTCGTGATCGAGGGCACGGTGGCGCACCACCCCGATCTCTTCTCGAAGACCGAGGTGTGGGCCAACCGGTCGGGCATGTCGTGGGACTTCCCGTCCGAGAACGGGTCGTTCTCGCTCACCGTGCCCGCCTCGCGCGCCGGCGAGGTCATCGACGTGACGGCCTACTACCAGGGCCACGCCAGCGGGACGGCCCAGGTCGCGCTCGTCCCGACCGGGCGCAACACCGCCTCCGACGTCCACCCGCTCGACGTCGAGTCACCCACAGCGGGCGACGTGCTGGCGACTCCCGAAGCGACCTTCGCCGGAACCGGCATCCCGAACTCGCAGATCGTCGTGACGCGCGACGAGAAGACGAACCGCGCCTCCTCCACGCTCTGCGAGACCCGCGTCTCGTCGCTGGGCGACTGGAGCTGCACGTCGCCGACGCTGCCGGCCGGCAGCTACGACACCGTCGTGACCGAGACGCCCGCCTGGGCCGCGGCACCGAAGCAGACCACCGGGACGGCGTTCTCCGTCGCCGACACCATGCCCGACCCCGGGACTCCGGGTCGCCCCTCGACCCCCCTCCTGTCGTCGGTGACCGAGGGCCCCGACGGCCGCCTGACCGTCCGAACGATCATCCACGGGGCCGGCCAGGCCCGCATCGACGTCGGCGACCACAGCGAGACCCGTCTCCGCGGGCAGCACGGCCGGTTCTCGTTCCTGCTCGACGGGTCGCTGGCCGGGCGGACCGCGACCATCACGGGGCTGTCCCACGACGGCGACGGCGACGGCGACTCCCTCGAGATCGACCTGACGCCGCTCGAGGCCCCGGCCGGCTCACCGCTCTCGGCCCCGTTGATGCACGGCATCTCCGAGGAGTCGAGCACCTTCTACGTCCAGGGCACCACCTCGTACTTCGCCGACGAGTACCTCGTGCCGACGGTGATCGCCCAGATCGACGGTGAGTTCGTCGTGGCGACCGAGTCCACCTGGAACGGCGCGTACATCCTGCGCATCCCGACCTCGTTCGCCGGGCAGGACGTCGACCTCTACACCGTCCGGAACGGCGAGCTGTCCGAGGCCACCACGATCACGGTCGAGGCGACCGAGAAGAACTCGGCTCCCGAGACGTTCCCCCTCGAGGTGACCTCGATCGCCGAGGGCGAGACCATCTCGACCGACATGACCTCGATCACCGGCGAGGGCATCCCCGGGTCCCGCATCGCGATCGCGACCGACCTGGCGCGTGCCGGCGAGGCCTGCGCCGCGTTCGTCGGGAGCGACGGGACCTGGACCTGCGAGCTGGAGGCGCCCCTGACGTCCGGCCCGCAGACCATGACGGTCACCGAGACGCCCTACTGGCGGACCCTCGCGCCGTTGACCTCGACGCGCTCGTTCACCGTGTCCGACGGCTCCGACGGCTCCGACGACTCCGACGACGAAGACCTGACCGACCTCACCGTGACCAGCCACACCGACGGTGGCCGCTACACCACCGGCATCGCGACCTTCGCCGGCCGCGGCACGCCCGACGCCCGCGTGACCGCCGCCAACCAGTGGGGCACGCCCATGGGTTCGACCCGCGTGGACGAGGACGGCGACTGGAGCTTCAGCCGCAACCTCGGCCCGACCAGCGCCGGCTACGACATCACCTTCACGATGACGCCCACCACCGGTGCGCCCACCCTGGTGACCCTGCACCTCGACTACGAGGCTCCCTCGCGGCCGCTGACCGTCACCAGCCACGTGGACGGCGACTCCTACCGCGAGGGCATCGCCCGCTTCACCGGCACGGGCACCGTCGGCGCCCAGCTCGTCTCCACCAACCAGTGGGGCACCCAGATGGGCAAGGCGACCATCGGCAGCGACGGCACCTGGGCGTTCTCGCGCAACCTCGGACCGACGAACCCCGGCTACGTCCTGACCTTCGTCGCGACCCACGGAACGGACGAGCAACGGGCGACCCTGACGTTGACGCACCAGAAGGACGACCTCGTCGACGTGCAGATCTCGTCCCCGGTCATCCGTGACGGCGGCATCAGCGAGGCCCACCGGACCGTGACGTTCCGGGGCACCGCCACGCCCTTCGCCACGGTCGTCGGCAAGAACCAGTGGGGCACGCCGTTCGGCAGCACCACCGCCTCGTCCACCGGCGCGTTCGCGTTCGACCGCTACGTCGGGCCCGCCGGCACGACCTACCAGCTGACCTTCGAGCAGAAGGCCACCGACGGCACGACGAAGACCACCACAGGGATCGACTTCGTCACCGGACGCTGACACCACCACCAGTACCGACACCAGCACCAGCACCACCAGGGCCGGCTCCGCACCCGCGGGGCCGGCCCTCCCCCGTCCCCGACGCCGATGCGCCCGGCGGTCGCCGCTCCTCCTCGAGACCGACGACAACGTCGGCCGTCCTCCGTAGGCTGACCGGGTGAGCACCCTCGACGACGACTACGACCTCCGCACCTTCGCGGCCGCGCTCGACCCCGAGGCGAGTGACGACTCCCCGCGGGCCGACGTGGCGACCGCCGCCTGGGTCGACGCCGAGTCGATGGGCTTCCACGACCCGGCCGGCGACGACGACTCCCTCGGCCGTGCCGCGCGTCGCCTCGTCGCCGACGGGCGACGTCTCACGGGCGTCTACCGCCGCGAGGCCACCCCCGGCTCGCTCGACGCCGAGGGTCGCCCCGTCGCCACCTTCGCGTCGTTCGACAAGACCCTGCACGTCGGCGGCGGCCGTCTGATCGACGCCGACCTGGTCGCCGGCGTCACCGTGCAACCGACCCACCGCCGCAAGGGCATCCTGCGTCGGATGATGACCGACGACCTCGCCCGCGCCAAGGCGGCCGGCACCCCGGTCGCCGCACTCACGGCCAGCGAGGCGTCGATCTACCGGCGCTTCGGCTTCGGCGTGGGCGTCCGCGAGCGCACCATCGAGGTCGACGTCCGTCGCGCGGGCGGCCTGCTCAGCGAGCCCGAGGGCAGCACCGAGCTCGTCACCACGGCCTCGCTCGCCGAGGTCGCCCCCGACGTCTTCGCCCGCTTCCACGTCCGCAGTCCCGGTTCGATCGACCGGCACGAAGGCGCCTGGAACCACGCCCTCGGCCGCGAGCGCGCCGACGGCACGCCCGACCCCGCGGTCCGGGCCGCGGTGCACCGCGACGCGACCGGCACCGTCGACGGCTACGTCACGTACCGGGTCGAGTCAGCCGGGGGCGGCCCCGGTTCCACGGGCGTGCAGACCCTCGTCGTCGTCGACCTCGTGGCCGCGACCGACGACGCCTACCTCGGCCTGTGGCAGCTGCTGCTCGCGGTCGACCTGGTCCGGGTCGTCCGGTACTCGAACGCCCCGCAGCACGACCCCTTGGCGCACGCGATCGTCGACGGTCGCGCCCTGACCATCAGCCACGACGAGGACCACGTGTGGTTCCGCGTCCTCGACCCGGTCGCGGCCCTGCAGGCTCGCCCGTGGGCGGCCGACGGCGTCGTCACGATCGCCATCGGTGACGCGCTGGGCCACGCGGCCGGCACGTACCGGGTCACGAGCGAGGCAGGCGAGGCGACGGTGAAGAAGGCGGCCGTCCGCCGGGCCGACCTCGAACTCGACGTCGCGACGCTGGGTTCGCTCTGGCTCGGCGGCTCCGACCCGGTCACGCTGGCCGCGGCCGGCCTGGTCCGCGAGCGACGCAAGGGCGCCGTTCAGAAGTTCCGCGCGATGCTGCTGCCCGAGCGACCCCTGCACGGCATCACGTACTTCTAGGCACGGCATCGGCCCCGGGGCCGAGACGCAGGAGGCGCGGGTCGGGTGACCCGCGCCTCCTGCGTTCTCGTGCGCCCCGCGCCGTCCCGGTCCGGCAGGGCCGGAGGGCGCTACGCCCGCGCCAGCCCGTTCGCGCGCGCGACCTCGCCGTACCAGCGGGCGCTCGGCTTCGGCGTCCGCTCGAAGGTGTCGCGGTCCCAGCCGATCAGGCCGAAGGTCGGGCGGAACCCGCTGGCCCACTCGTAGTTGTCGAGGGCGCTCCAGTGCTGGTAGCCGAGCACCTCGATGCCCTCGTCGATGGTGTCGTGGACGTGCTCGAGCGCGCCCTGCGTGTAGGCGATGCGACGGGTGTCGTCGGCGGTCGCGATGCCGTTCTCGGTGACCATGACGGGCACGTGGCCCGACAGCTCCCACGCACTGCGGATGCCCTCGGCGGCGGCCGGCGGGTAGAACTCCCACCCGGTCAGCGTCGTCTCGAGCCCCTCGGCGACCGGCCGCGGCCCCTCGGGCCCGACGAAGGTCTGCGTGTAGGCCTGCACGCCGACGAAGTCGTCGCCCGCCGCCATCTCGCTGTACCAGTCGTCACGCACGTAGCCGTACTCGCGCGTCGCCTCGGCGGCACCCGGCTCGTCGACGGCCTTGAACGCCTGGGTGGCGACGGTCCAGCCCGACTTGATCCGAGGCAGCTGCGAGAGCACCTCGCGGCTGCGCTTGTGCGAGGCGAGCAGGGCGTCGGCGACCTCGAGGTCGGGGTTCGGCAGCCCGTACGCGACGAGGTTCGACGCGTCCTCCCCGCCGGCGAGCATCGCGGCGATGTTCGGTTCGTTGATGGTGCAGACGTACTCGACGCCCTCGGCGACGACGGGCAGGGCGAGCTCGGTGTACCGGGCGAACAGGTCGGCGGCGTCGGGCGCGCGCCAGAAGCCGTCGCGCTCGAACCAGCGCGGCACGGTGAAGTGCATCAGCGTGACGATCGGCTCGATGCCGAACTCGTGGCAGGTCTCGACCATGCGGCGGTAGTGAGCGATCTGCGCCTTGCTGACGACGCCGCGCTCGGGCTCGATGCGGGCCCACTCGATGCTGAAGCGGTAGCTGTTGAGCCCCAGCTCGGCGAGCAGGCGGATGTCGTCGCGGAACCGGTTGTAGCTGTCGGCCGCGTCACCGCTCGGCTCGACGATGGTCGTGCCGGGGGCGTTCTCGTGCACCCACCAGTTGCTGTTGACGTTGTTGCCCTCGATCTGGTGGGCGGCGGTGGCGGCTCCCCACAGGAAGCCGTCGGGGAAGGTCAGCACAGGGTGGTTCCTTTCGGGTGGAGCAAGGGGGATGTCAGGAGGCGCGGTGCGTGCGGCGCGGGTTCGGCACCGCGTCGAGCAGCTTCACCGTGTACGGGTCGGTCGGCCGTTGGAGCACCTCGGCCGTGTGCCCCCGCTCGACCACGGCGCCCTGGTTGAGCACCATGATGTCGTCGGTGATCAGCCGGGCACTGAGCAGGTCGTGGGTGATGTAGAGCATCGAGACGCCCCACTGCTCGCGGAGGTCCTCGAGCAGCGCGAGCACGCCGGCCCGCAGCGAGACGTCGAGCATCGAGACGGGCTCGTCGGCGATGATCACCTGCGGGTCGCTCGCGAGGGCCCGGGCGATCACGACGCGTTGCCGCTGGCCACCCGACAGCTGGTGCGGCAGCTTGGCCGCGAACTGCTCGACCGGCGTCAGACCGACCGTCTCGAGCAGCTCGAGCACCCGGCGCCGCGCCTCCTGACCGGTCAGGCCGGTGTAGTTCACGACGGGACGCGTGAGCGTGTACTCGACCGTGTGCAGCGGGTTCAGCGCCGCGTACGGGTCCTGGAAGACCATCTGCACGTCGCTGCGGAAGCTGCGCAGGGCGCGGCCGCGGAGCGCCGTGACGTCGGTGTCGCCGAACGTGACGCTGCCGCTCGTCGGCTTCTCGACGCCCGTGACGAGCTTGGCGATCGTGCTCTTGCCCGAGCCGCTCTGCCCGACGAGGGCGAGCGACTGGCCCGGTTCGAGCGTGAACGACACGTCGCGGACGGCCCGCACGGGGTCGTCGCCCCGACGGGGAGGCGCGTAGGTCTTGGTCACGCCGCTCACGGTGATCGCGTGCTGCGCCGTGCGCTGGCCGCGCGTGGCGACGGTCGGCACCGAGGTCGTCGTGTCGACGCGGCGGTCGCCCCGGGCCCGGCGGACCGAGCGGTCCTCGAACCCGGGCAGCGACACGACCTCGGCACGAGGGTCGGCGTAGTGCGACAGCAGCATCTTCGTGTAGTCGTCCTGCGGGTCGGCGAGCACGTCGGCCGAGCGACCGTCCTCGACGATGCGACCCTCGTGCATCACGAGCACGCGCTGGGCCGACTCGAGCACGATCCCGAGGTCGTGGCTGATCAGGACGGCGGTGAAGCCCTCGCTCTGCTGCAGCGAGATGATCGTGTCCATCACGGCGTGCTGCACGAGCACGTCGAGCGCCGTGGTCGGCTCGTCGAAGACCATCAGCTGCGGCTCGAGCGACAGGGCGAGGGCGATCGAGACGCGCTGGCGCATGCCGCCCGACAGCTCGCCGGGGAACCGGGCGAGCACGCCCGCGTCGAGCTCGACCTTCGCGACCAGCTCGGCGGCGCGGCTGTGCCACCGGTCGCGCGGCACGTGGCCGTGGGCCTTGAACACGTCGACGAAGTGGTTGCGGATCGTGCGCACCGGGTTCAACGCGTTCATGCCCGACTGCAGCACCATCGCGAAGCCGCCCTGACGCTGCTGACGCAGGGCCTCGGTGTCGAGGTCGCGGACGTCGGCACCGTCGAACCAGATGCTGCCGCCGTTGGTGCGCGCCGGCGGCTTCTGCAGCCGGGTCAGCGCGTAGCCGAGCGTCGACTTGCCCGAGCCGGACTCGCCGACCAGGCCGACGAACTCGCCCCGCTTGAGCCGGAACGACACGTGGTCGACGGCCTGCACGGGCTCGGCGCCGGCGCTCTCGTAGACGACGCTGAGGTCGCGGACGTCGAGCAGCACGTCGTCGGACGACGAGGAGGCGCGGTCGGCGGTGGTGAGGTCCGTGGCGGTCACTTGCGCGCCTCCTTCTTCTGCTTCGCGCCTTCGCGAAGTCGAGGGTTGCCGACGGCGTCGACGCCGAAGTTGATCAGGGTCAGGCTCATCGCCAGCAGGGCGATGCAGAGGCCGGGCGCGAAGAGCAGGATCCACTGGCCGGTGAGCAGGGCGTTCGAGTTCTGGGCCCAGTAGAGGATCGTGCCCCAGCTGACGATCGACGAGTCGCCGAGCCCCAGGAACTCGAGGCCGGCCTCGGCGAGGATCGCACTGGTCGCGGCGCCGAAGAAGGAGCCGGTGATCAGCGAGGTCATGTTGGGCAGGATCTCGCGGAACACGATGCGTCCCGCGCTCTCGCCCGAGAACCGTGCCGCCGTGACGAAGTCGCGCGAGCGCAGGGACTGCGTCTGGCTGCGCAGCACGCGGGCTCCCCACGCCCAGCCCGTGATGACGATCACCGCGAGGATCACGGTGATGCCGCCGTTCTGCAGGTAGGCCGCGATGACGATCATCAGGGGCAGACCGGGGATCACGAGGAACAGGTTCACGACGAAGCCGACGACGTCGCCGCCGAAGCCCTTCATGTAACCCCAGCTGAGCCCGATCGCCACGGCGACCAGCGTCGACAGCACGCCCGCCACGACACCGACGAAGACGCTGATGCGGGCGCCGTAGATCAGCTGGCTGAGGACGTCCTCGCCGGCCGCCGTCGTGCCCATCCAGTGGGCCCAGCTGCCGTCGGCGTTGCGCTCGAAGCCGTTCTCGCTGGCGCCGTAGGGGGCGAGCAGCGGGGCGAAGATCGCGACGAGCACGAAGACGCCGAAGATGACGACGCCGATCTTCGCCTTGGGGTTCGACCAGATGGTCGCGGCCATGCGGCCGATGGTGAGCCAGCGACTGGGCGCCTTCTGCTCGGCGGGCCCGGTGGGAGGCGCGCCTTCGGGCAGGTGGACGGACACGGTGGAGGTCATCGGCGGGTCCTTGGGTCGAGCACGCCGTACAAGATGTCGACGAGGAAGTTGGCGACGAGCACGCTGACCGTGATCATCAGGAAGAGGGCCTGCATCAGCGGGTAGTCCTGGCCGATGACGGCGTTGAACAGCAGGTAGCCGATGCCGGGGTAGCCGAACACCTGCTCGACGAGGATCGAGCCGCCGACCACGCCGCCCAGGGCGAGGCCGAAGCCGGTCAGGTTGGGCAGGATCGCGTTGCGGGCGGCGTAGCGCACGGCGACCGTGCGGCCCTTGAGCCCGTTGGCCTCGGCGAAGGTGACGTAGTCGTCGCCCAGCGTCGAGATCATCGCGTTGCGCATGCCGAGGATCCATCCGCCGAGGCTCGTCAGCAGGATCGTGATGGCCGGCAGCACCGCGTGCTGCAGGGCGTCGCCGACGAAGGCCGGCGTGAACCCGGGCGTGGTCGTCGCGCCGTAGGCCCCCGTGGTCGGGAACCAGTGCAGCACGTAGCCCAGGAAGAACAGCAGCAGCAGGGCGGTCCAGAAGTACGGGAACGTGCTCATGAAGCTGCCCGACAGGGTGGGCAGCGAGTCGAGCCAGGTGCCGCGCTTCCAGGCCGCGGCGACGCCGATCAGGGTGCCGAGCACGAAGGCGATGATCGTGCAGACCCCGACGAGGATCAGCGTGAACGGCAGGGCCTGGCCGACCAGGTGGCCGACCGTCTCGGGGAAGAACGTGTAGCTCGTGCCGAAGTCGAGACGCACGACCTGGCCGAGGTAGCTGACGTACTGCTGCAGCACGTTGCCGTCCGGCACGCCGAGCTGGGCCTCGATGGCGGAACGGGTCGCCGCGCTGACCGGACCGTTCAGCGACAACTTCGCGATCGCGGCGTCGGTCGGGCTGCCGGGCATCAGCCGCGGCAGGATGAAGTTCAGGGTGACCGCGGCCCACAGGGTGAGCACGAACAGGCCGAGTTTCTGGGCTGCGTACTTCACTGGTCGCCCTCTTCCTGGTCGACGCGCTTGAGCTTCGTGAAGATCAGCAGCGGTGCCTGGTCGTAGTTCTGCGGTGCCATGTACGGGTTCTCGGCCGTGGGCCAGCCGGTGAACTTCGAGTCGTTGAACAGACCCCAGAGCCCGCCGTAGTAGAGGCCGATCACGGGGAGCTGGTCGTAGACGACGTTCTGCAACCGGTAGGCGTACTGCTTCTGCTGCTCGGGGTCGGTCGTGGCCTTCCAGTCGTCGAGCAGCTGGTCGACCGCCGGGTCGCTGAACCGCTCGAAGTTGGCCGCCGTGGTCTCGCCGACCGGGGTGGCGAACTGGCTGTTGAGCAGGTTGTTGTAGGCCTGGTAGACGTTGCCGTTGCCCATGCCGCCCATCGCCATGTCGAACTCGCCGTTCGCGATGGCCGACTGGTAGCCGGCCGGCTGGGGAGCCTGGATCTGCACGTCGATGCCGATCGCGCCCAACTGGCTCCGCACCTCCTGCACGGCCCGCAGCCAGTCGGTGTAGCCGTTGGCCGTCAGGATCGTGATCTCGAGCTGCTGGCCGTCGGGGCCGACCAGCTCGTCACCCTGCTGCGTGTAGCCCGACTGGGCGAACGCCGCGAGGGCGCCGTCGACGTCCTGCTCGAGGATGCCGGCGTTCGGGATCGACGGGTCGAGGTCGTCCTGCTGGTTGGGCAGGATGAGCCCGGTCTGACCGGCCGGCTCGAGGTAGCCCTCGGTGGCCGACTCGGCGATGGGGCCGCGATCGAGCGCCAGCGCGATGCCACGACGCACGTTCACGTCGTCGAAGGGCGCCTTGGTGAGGTTCGGCACGAGCCCGATCACGCCGCCCGGCGGGAACCAGAACTGGTTGTCGGGGCTGGCGGCACCCCAGGTGCCCTCGACGTCGCTGATGAACGAGTACGACCAGTCGTAACCGCGCGTGACGGTGTCGAGCTGGTTGTTCGTCGCGGGCAGGATCAGGTGACCGATCTCGATGGTGTCGGCCTGCCAGTAGGTCTCGTTCTTGTCCATCGAGTACTGCTGCGGCGAGTAGTTGCCGAGCGTGAACGGTCCGGTGCCCACCGGGTCGGGGTTGCGGAAGGTCGTGGGGTCGTCGACGTCCTTCCACAGGTGCTCGGGGACGATCGTCGTCTGACCGATGATCTCCATGGCCGGCACGTCGTCGGTCTGCAGGTGGAAGACCACGTGGTCGCCCTGCTGCTCGATCGTGTCGATGTGCTGCCACGCACCCTTGAGGTCGAGCGTGGGGTTCGCCTTGATGAGGTCGAACGTGTAGACCACGTCGGCCGGGGTCATGGGCGTGCCGTCGGACCACTCGACGCCGTCGCGGATCGTCATGTCGATCGTGCGCGCGTCGGGCAGGACGGTCTCGCTCGCGAGCCAGGGCGTGATCTCACCGTCGAGCGGGTTGATCTCGAGCAGGGGCTCGTAGATCCAGGTCGAGGCCGTCCGCTTGTTCGTGAGGAACGGGTTGAAGTTGCGCTCGAACTGCGGGTTGCCCTTGTCGGCGTTGATCAGCATCGTGTCGGCCCCGATGCTGGGGTCGGGCTGGCTGCGGATCTGGATGCTGCAGCCGGTGGCCACGAGCACGGCGGCCGTGGCCGCTGCCAGGGCCGCGAGCGTGCGGAAGCGTCGGCGTGGGTGTCGCCGAGGGGGTGTCGCGTGCGTCATCGCCACGTTCTCTCATTCGTCGTCGAGGTGAGCTGGGCCCACTGTAAGCGCATACATCACAGGGACGCAAGTGGTCGGGCCCGTCGAGAGGCCCCGAGGAGGCGCGAGGTCGTTCGACGCCGAGCCAACCGTCAGGGGATGCCAGGGCCCGCACGCCAGAATCGGCGTCGGGTGCCGGTCACGGCACCCCGGCCGACCGGAGGGACCCGCATGGCCAGCACGACGCAGCTGCGAGCGCTCCGCGCCTCGCTGCCCGTGGTCGCCGAGCGGGCGCACGACATCGCCGAGGACTTCTACCGCCGCCTGTTCGCGACGCGACCCGATCTGTTGCGGGACCAGTTCAACCGGGGCGACCTCGCCCAGGGGCGGCAGCAGCGCGAGCTCGCCCGCACGATCGTGGCGCTCGCCCAGGCCGTCCTCGACGCGGCCCCGGGGTCGACGCGTGCCGCCGGTGGCGACCGGCATCGCGCCTCCTCGGGGGGCGGACCGTCCGGCGTCGACGGCGACGCCGACGCCGTCGGCCAGGCCGGGGCGCCGACCCTCGCACCGGCGACGCCCGGCGAGATCGTCTC